>JAFVUT010000276.1 GCA_017502545.1 Ruminiclostridium sp. | reverse complement strand
GGGGATTGGCACAACGTGCCCAATCCCCTTGAGTTCGAATCTCAACACTCGGACCAGAAAAAATCCTTGCGGATTTGTGAAATATACTTCGTATGTGAAATATGGCTTCGCCATGTGAAATGCCTTCGGGCGTGAGTGGATTTATTTCATTTCACGTTCTGCCTCAGGTAGAACATTTCACAATGCCCAACAGGCATTATTTCACATTTTGCGGAAGCAAAATATTTCATTGCGCCCCTACATTGGATGATACATATCAACCAATGTGTTACAGACCCTTCAAAGATTGGGCCGATGTGGGCATCGGCCCAGGCCAGCCTCTCTTGGCCTTCGGCCAATTCACCTTCTCGGCCCCTACAGGCAGAGTCCCACGTACTGCACCCCCCTTGGCTCTCCCTTTGGGAGAGCTGTCATCGAAGATGACTGAGAGGGCGAATCTCTGCCGATTGTCCAATATCGCACGTATCAGCCCTCTCCGTCTTTGGGCTCACGCCCAAATCCACCTCTCCCGGAAGGAGAGGCAAGGAGATTATGCGGCCCTTCAGAGAGCGGGGGCAATTATTCAACACGATACAAAACCGCCCGCCGGGTTCCGGCGGGCGGTTCGTTTACTCTTCTCCCGTTTTCTTTTTCGGTGGGTTCAAAGCCAGAAACACGAAACCAACGGCAAGCCCTTCCATGACCGCTCCCCAGGGTTTTAATCCCAGCTGAAGCATGGTCAAAAACAAATCCTGGAAGGGCGGGACCCAGCCCGCAAAGACAATGGCGAGAAAACTCCCGCAGCTGGCAAGCCAAAGGAGGCCAAACACCAGGCCGATGACAAGGCAGACCCTTCTCCCCTGTTTTTTCAAACCTAGATTCCAGAGGGCGCTGGCCACAAGAAGGGCTCCAAGCACAAAAAGAAAAACCATCAAGCCTTTGTACACCAGCTCATAGAAATACAGCTGCCCCATCTGATAGTTCCGTTTGACCCAGGCCTCAATGATCGGCAGCATCCAAAACTTTCCTGCCGCCCACATAATAACTGACACGGCAAGGCAGGTCCCCCCTGCCAGAAGCCGTTTTCGTGAGGGCCCCTCCTTGGGCTTGGGCCCGTAGAGCAGTTCCATGACCTCCACCCCCAGGGCGGCGGCGATGGCCTCCAGTTGTTCCAGGTCGGGCTGGGATGCGCCTCGTTCCCAGTTGGACACGGTCTGGCGGGTCACAAACAGCCGCTCGGCCAGCTGATCCTGGGTGAGCCCCTGGCCGGTCCGCAGCTTTTTGATGTTGCTCCCGATGGTCATGATACCTCCTCCTTTCCTTCCAGTTTTGCTTTCTTGCATCCCAGACAGAGCAGCGCTCCAGTTAGTATGGCATGGAGACCGGTCACTCCCCGCTCGTAGCACCAGTACAGGAACACAGTCAGATTTCCTTCCCATCCCTGGGCATAGGGATCCACATACGACATCCAAGGAAGAGAGATTGGACCCAGCAAGAGGCAACTCAACAGCAACAACCCCACCGCTCGGCATATCCACTTCTCACGCGGTTCCAGCAGAAGGGGCCACCTGAGCCCAGCCAGCAGAACCACAGTTATCCCCCCAAGAACAGCAGTCAATGTCACAACATAGTAATGAAGAAAATAGTATATTAAACCCCCGTAGAGTTTTAGCTGCCGCTCACACCAAGGTCCCAGCTTCCAGCACACAGCACAGAGACCCAAAACCAACAAGAGCATCCCAAAAGCTAAGCCTATCTGCTGGCCACCGGGCCGATATTGTGCCTTTCTCCCATACAGGATGGTGGTCACTTCCACCCCCAGGGCGGCGGCGATGGCCTCCAGCTGTTCCAGGTCGGGCTGGGATGCTCCTCGTTCCCAGTTGGACACGGTCTGGCGGGTCACAAACAGCCGCTCGGCCAGCTGGTCCTGGGTGAGCCCCTGGCTGGTCCGCAGTTTCTTGATGTTGCTCCCAATGGTCATGGATGCCGCCTCCTTTCTGAGAGAATCATACCAGAACCCATGAAAAAAGTCACGCAAAGAACCTTTGCGTGACTTTTTTGCGTTAAAACAGAGAGATCTGACTGGTTTCCGGCATGGTACCCAGGGCACCGGCCTCCCGCAGCTGCTCCACATGGGTCTTGGAGACCTTGGGGCAGGCGGCCAGGAGTTCTTCCTGAGAGATGAAGGACCGTCCCTCCCGGTTCTCCATGATGGAGAAGGCCGCCGACTCACCCAGACCGGAGATGGAGGTGAAGGGGGGCAGGAGAGAATTCTTCTCCGGGTTCATAATGAACTTGGTGGCGTGGGAGCGGTAGAGGTCGATGTTCTCGAAGGTGAAGCCTCGGAGGTAGAACTCGTAGCAGACCTCCAGGGTGACCAGCATATCTTCTTCCACGGCGGCGGCATCCTTTTCCTTGGCTTCGATCTCCCGCATCTTTCGCTGGCAGACCTCCATGCCCCGGCACATACAGGTGGCATCCAGGGCCTTGGCCCGGATGGAGAAGTAGGTGGCGTAGAAGGCCAGGGGGTGGTGGACCTTGAACCAGGCGATGCGGAAGGCCATCATAACATAGGCCACAGCGTGGGCCTTGGGGAAGAGATAGCCGATCTTGGCCAGGGAGTCGATGTACCAGTCGGGGACATTGTTGGCCCGCATGGCCTCCTCCCAGCCATCGTTGAAGCCGCTCTTCTTGACCTTGCCCTTACGGACGGCCTCCATGATGTCAAAGGCCATCTTGGGCTCCACCCCCATCTCCATCAGGTAGAGCATGATGTCGTCACGGCAGCCCACGGTGGAGTCAACGTCGGCGGTGCCCGAGAGGATCAGGTCACGGGCATTGCCCAGCCACACGTCGGTACCGTGGGAGAAGCCGGAGAGCCGCACCAGAGTGTTGAACTTTTCCGGCTGGGTGTCCATGAGCATCTGGCGGGTAAACTTGGTGTTGAACTCGGGGACAGCCACAGCGCCGGTGGGCCCCAGGACGGGGTCGTTCTCGTACCCCAGCGGGGAGGAGTCCGTAAAGATGAGCATGGTGTCCGGGTCGTCCAGAGGGATGGTCTTGGCATCCACTCCGGTCAGATCCTCCATCATGCGGATCATGGTGGGGTCGTCGTGTCCCAGAATGTCCAGCTTCAGGAGGTTGTCCTCCATCTTGTGGTAGTCGAAGTGGGTGGTGATGATGTCGGTGCCCGTGTCATCCGCCGGGTGCTGGACGGGGCAGAAATCATAGATCTCCCGGTCCTGGGGGATGACCACCATGCCGCCGGGGTGCTGGCCGGTGGTCCGGCGGACACCGGTGCAGCCCTTGGCCAGGCGGTTTTCTTCAGCCTTGGTCACCTGGAGGTTCCGGGCGGCCAGGTACTTCTTTACATAGCCAAAGGCGGTCTTTTCCGCCACGGTGCCGATGGTACCGGCACGGAACACGTGGTTCTGGCCGAAAAGTTCGAAGGTGTACCGGTGGGCGTTGGCCTGGTACTCACCGGAGAAGTTCAGGTCGATATCGGGGACCTTCTTGCCGCCGTAGCCCAGGAAGGTCTCGAAGGGGATGTCAAAGCCGTCCTTCACATACTTGGTGCCGCAGACAGGACAGACCCCGTCGGGCATATCCGCACCGCAGCCGTGGCCCACACCGGCGGCAAAGTCCGAGTGCTTGCAGTTGGGGCAGCGGTAGTGAGGGGGCAGGGCGTTGACTTCTGTAATGCCCGACAGGAAGGCCACGATGGAGGAGCCCACGGAACCGCGGGAGCCAACCAGGTAGCCGTGGTTCAGGGAGTCCTGGACCAGCTTCTGGGCGGACATGTAGATGACGTCGTACTTTCGCTCGATGATGCCGGGGAGCTCCAGCTCGATCCGGTCCTTGACGATCTGGGGCGGGTCCTCGCCGTAGAGCTCGTGGGCCTTGCCCCAGACCAGGTTGAAGAGTTCCGTGTCGGAGTTTTCCAGCTTGGGGGCGAAGAGGCCGTCGGGCAGGGGCTTTACATCGTCGCACCAGGAGGCCACCAGCTGGGTGTTGGTGACCACCACCTCGTAGGCCTTTTCCGGGCCCAGATAGCTGAACTCCTCCAGCATCTCGTCGGTGGTGCGGAAGTAGAGGGGGTTGGGGGAATCGGCGTCGTCGAAGCCCTTGGTGTCCAGGAGGATGTGGCGGTAGATCTCGTCCTCGGGATCCAGGAAGTGGACATCGCCGGTGGCGCAGACCGGCTTACCCAGCTCCTCGCCCAGGCGAACGATGGTCCGGTTCCAGTCCCGAATCTGCTCGGCATCCCGGGCAATGGTCTTGCCGTGCTTGTCGGGACGGAGCATGAAGGCGTTGTTGCTGAGAGGCTGGATCTCCAAAAAGTCATACCAGGAGGCGATGCGGCAGAGCTCCTCCCAGTCCTTGCCCCGCATGACGGCGTGGTAGAGCTCGCCTGCCTCACAGGCCGAGCCCAGGATGAGTCCCTCCCGGTTGGCGTTGATCTCGCTCTTGGGCATGATGGGGAAGCGCTTAAAGTACTTCAGGTGGCCCAGGGAGATGAGCTTGTAGAGGTTGCGCAGACCGGCCTGGTTTTTGGCCAGAACGATCAGGTGCTTGGGCATCCGCTTGGCCTTGCCCAGGGAACTGGTCCTGGCCAGGTTGCCGTTGATCTGCTGGAGGGTGCTGACCCCACGGTCCCGGAGCATCTGGATGAAGGGGACCAGCATGTGCCCCACCATGGCGGCATCGTCAGAGGCACGGTGGTGGTTGAAGTCGGGCAGGTTCAGGTGGCGGCAGACGATGTCCAGCTTATACTTGCCCAGGTCGGGCAGGAGGTTCTGAGCCAGGGGCAGGGTGTCCAGATAGGTGGGGGTGAAGGGGATGTCGTACCGCTTGCACCCTTCCCGGATGAAGCCGATGTCGAACTCGGCGTTGTGGGCAGCCAGGGGACGGTCCCCCACAAAGTTCAGAAAGGCCCGGATGGCCTCCTCCTGACTGGGGGCACCCATCAGCATATCGTCGGTGATACCGGTGAGCTGGACGATGTTGGGGGCCAGGGGACGCATGGGGTCCACAAAGGTCTGGAACTTCTCCTTGACCTCACCGTTCTCCAGGACCACGGCACCGATCTCGGTGATCAGCTCGGTCTTCTTGTCCAGGCCGGTGGTCTCCAGGTCGAAGCAGACCATGGGGCCGTCCAGATCCTGGTCCAGAGGACCCCGAAGGGTGAGCTTGTCGTCCACATCGTTGATGTAGTAGGCCTCCGTGCCCAGAAGGACCTTGATTTTCCCCTTGCCGGCACTCCAGGCATCGGGGAAGGACTGGGCCACGCCGTGGTCGGTGATGGCGATGGCCGGGTGGCCCCAGGAGATGGCCCGCTTCACCGCGTCCTTGGTCTCGGTAAGGGCATCCATCAGGGACATACGGGTGTGGAGGTGGAGCTCCACCCGCTTTTCCGGAGCGTTGTCCTTCTTCTTGGGCTTGTCCGCCGTCTCAATGATGAGGGGCTCCAGGACCATGTCGTTGTCGAAGCGGTTCAGGTTCAGACGGCCGGAGATCTTCAGGTGCATACCTGTCTTGATGCCGTTGACAATGGGGGCGGCCTCTTCATTGGACATGAACTTGTTCACCCGGATGGAGGAGGTGTAGTCGGTGATATCAAATCCCACCACCCAGGCGTTGCGCCGTTTCAGTTCCTTGTGCTCCACAGCGAAGACATCGCCCTGGACGGTGACCACACCCATGTCCAGCTCCAGGGTGTTCATGGGGATGGGCTTTTTCTTGATCTGGCGACTGCCGAAGATCCGGTTGGCCGAAAAGACCTTCTCTGCCTCATAGGCGGCCTGGGCCTCCTTCATGGCCTTCTGCCGGAGGGCTTCGGTCTGGCGGAAGGCCCGCTCCTGCTCGCTCATTGGAGGCTCTTCCGGTGCGGGCTGGGGTTCCGGTTCGGGAGGCGGCTCGGGCATGGGTTCCGGTTCTGCCCTGGCCTCCTCCTGACAGCAAGTGGCGGGAGCGGGTGCCATGGGGCGCAGCCGGACAGCATTCACCTGATAGAGCCCTGCCAGCTCCCGCTCGATGTAGGCCAGCAGGTCCTCGGGGGGCAGAGCAGGGCACAGCAAGTCGGCCTCGATGGTCCGGGCGGCGCTGTCCAGGACAGCCCCCGTGACCACCCAGGACTCCAGGTAAGCCAGCAGGTCGTGGGCCTGCCGGTTGGTCAGATGGGTGTGGTAGGGAGAAAACATCTCAAAAAAGGTGGGGTTTCTTTCTGACATGGGGACATCCTTTCTGAGGTGATACGCGTTAAGTAGAAAGCCAAAAAGCCTCCCCTGTGCAAGGGGAGGTGGCACGCCGAAGGCGTGACGGAGGGGTTGTCTGAAAAAAAGATGCGAATTCGCCCCAACTTTTGGTAGAATCGGTAGGTTCTGCTGCACAATCCCTCAGACGCGGCTACGCCGTGCCAGCTCCATTTACACAAGGGAGCCTCTTACGGAATTTCGTGGATGAGAGCCATAAGCTCGTCCAGGAGGGCCTCCTGAGGGACCCGCTTCACCTCTTCTCCATGGCGGAAAAGAACACCGAAGCCGTTGCCCCCGGCAATGCCCACATCGGCGGCAGATGCCTCGCCGGGACCGTTCACCACGCAGCCCATAACGGCCACGGTGATGGGTTTCTTCACATCCTGGAGCCGCTCCTCCACGGCCTTGGCCAGGGGGATCAGGTCGATCCTGGTCCGGCCGCAGGTGGGGCAGGCGATGAGGTCGGGGCCGTCCTTCCGGAGGCCCACCGCCTTCAGAATATCCTTGGCGGCCACGATCTCCTCCACCGGGTCGGCGGTGAGTGTGACACGAAGGGTGTCGCCGATCCCCAGGCCCAGCAGGCCGCCGATACCGGCGGCAGACTTGATGGTGCCCATGCGGGTGGTTCCCGCCTCGGTGACCCCCAGATGTAAGGGATAGTTGGACTGCTGGCTCATGAGCTGATAGGCCTGCATGGTGGTGGCCACGTGGGAGGTCTTCAGGGAGACGCAGATGTCGTCGAAGTCATAGCGGTTCAGGAGGGCGATGTGGCCGAATGCGGAGTCCACCATAGCCTGGGGGGTGGGTCCGCCGTACTTCTCCAGCAGATGCTTTTCCAGAGAGCCGCCGTTGACCCCGATGCGGATGGGGATGTTCTTCCGGGCGCAGGCATGGGCCACGGCCTTCACCCGCTCGGGCTCCCCGATGTTGCCCGGGTTGATGCGGACCTTGTCGGCACCGGCTTCGATGCACTCCAGGGCCAGCTTGTAGTTAAAATGGATATCCACGACTAAGGGCAGGTCGATCTGCTCCTTGATCTTCCCCACCGCCTTGGCGGCAGCCATGTTGGGCACGGCCACCCGGACGATCTCACAGCCGGCGGCAGCCAGACGGCGGATCTGCCGGACGGTGGCCTCCACGTCATCGGTGGGGGTATTGGTCATGGACTGGATGGAAACGGGGGAGCCTCCGCCGATGGGGAGGCCGCCCACGAAAATTTTCTTTGTCATAGGGTTTCACCTCTCAGTGGAAAAGCTTCAGCACATCACTGAAGGTCACAAGGACCATAAGGCCCAGCAGCAGGACGAAACCGACCGCATTGAGCCAGGCCTCATACTTGGGGTCCAGTCGCTGGCGGGTGGTGATCCACACCAGCTCGGTGACCACCAGCAGGAAGATGCGGCCGCCATCCAGGGCAGGGATGGGGAGGAGATTCATGATGGCCAGGTTCACGGCAATGAGGGCGATGAGGTAGCAGACATTCTGGATGCCCGTTTTCACACTGTCGCTCCGGCTGCCGGTCTCCTCGATGACGGTGACGATACCAACCGGGCCGGACATATCCTGGAGGCCCACTTGACCGGTGACCAGCATCCCCAGGCTGGTCCAGACCGCCTTGGCAAAGTAGATGCAGGTGTTCCAGCTGTGGACCAGGACCCCCGGAAAGGAGGCCTCCTCCCGCTGGAAGGTCAGACCGTACATGGTGACCCGCTGGCCGTTGTAGTCATATTCCTGAGGGTCCAGGGGAAAGTCCTCCAGAAGGATCTCCTGGCCGTTACGCTCAATGAGAATATCCTTGGGACCCTCTCCAGCAGATTTCAGGTTGGCCCCCACATCGCTGTAGACCCAGACCTTCTTCCCGTCGATGGACAGGATCCGGTCCCCGGGCATGAGCCCCTCCTCCCCGGCATAGGGGAATCCATCCAGGAAGCCCTGGATCACAGGGGCCGTGTAGCTCCCTGCCCAGGTGAACAGGAGGACCACGATAAGAAAGCCTGCGATAAAATTGGCGGCAGAACCGGCCACCAGGATGATGAGCTTTTTCCACAGGGCCTTAGCGGCAAAGGAACGGGGGTTTTTGTTCTCCCCTTCCTCGCCGTTCTCACCTTCCATGGCGCAGTAGCCGCCCACCGGGAAGAGGCGGAGGGAGTACAGGGTCTCCCCTTTCTGCCTGGAAAAGAGGCCGGGGCCCATGCCGATGGAAAACTCATTGACCTGGACATCCAGGAGCTTTGCAGTGAGGAAGTGGCCCGCCTCATGGACTGCAATTAGCAGACCAAAGAGGACGACGCCGATGATGATGTAGAGCAAACCGGTCACCTCGGGAAAGAAAAATCGTACTTCTTATAACTAAAATAGTTTGATTTACGAAAAAACCTCTGCCTCCCCTGTGAGGGGAGGTGCCCCGAAGGGGCGGAGGGGTGCGGGGTGAAAGGGTATACTGTCGTATCGGTACGACAATTCAACTGCCAGGATAGCACCCCTCAGTCACGGCTGTTCCGTGACAGCTCCCCTATCAAGGGAAGCCTTTCCTGCGCTGCAACCCATTCTTTTTGATACACAAAAGTTCTCCTCACAGAGAATCCTTCCCGTTATTTCTGGGCGCAGTAGGCCTCGGCGGCCTCCCGGGCCAGCTTATCGGCCCGGCGGATGGCCTCCAGAGAGTCCGCCTCCTCCCGGGGGACGGTCTCCAGGGCATACTCCACCACCCGGGCAATGTCCAGGAAGGAGATCTCCCCGGCCAGGAATTTGGCCACGGCGATCTCATTGGCCCCGTTCAGGATGGCAGGGGCGGTCTTCCCCTCTTTGGCAGAGCGGATGGCCAGGGCCAGACAGCGGAAGGTCTCCGTGTCGGGCTGGGCAAAGGTCAGGGCCTTGCAGGAGAACAGGTCCAGGGGATTGGCGGGACCGGGGACCCGCTCCGGCCAGGACAGGGCATACTGGATGGGCAGGCGCATATCGGGAGAGCCCAGCTGGGCGATCACGCTCTGATCACAGTATTCCACCGCCGAGTGCAATATGCTCTCCCGGTGGACCAGGATCTGGATCTTTTCCGGGGGCACGTCAAAGAGGGACATGGCCTCCAGGAATTCCAGGCCCTTGTTCATGAGGGTGGCAGAGTCGATGGTGACCTTGGCCCCCATGGACCAGTTGGGATGTTTCAGGGCATGGGCAGGGGTGACCGACTCCAGTTCCCGGGCAGTCTTGCCGAAGAAGGGGCCCCCGGAGGCAGTCAGCAGGATGCGCTTGACCTCCTTGTGGGCGTTTCCCTGGAGGCACTGGAAAATGGCCGAGTGCTCAGAGTCCACAGGGACGATCTCCGCCCCCTTCTCCCTGGCC
>JAFVUT010000275.1 GCA_017502545.1 Ruminiclostridium sp. | reverse complement strand
GGTCATGAGCCGCTTCCGGCTGCGGACCGAGGCCCGGATGTCCTCGGCCTCTTCCTGGAGGTCTTCGGGGTCCTCTGTCATAGCGTCCAGTTCCTCTTCCAGGGCCTGGATGCGGGCCTGGGCAGCCTCCAGAGAGGCCTGGGCGTCGTTCTGCCGCTGACGGGTCTCCTCGGTGCGGGCCTGGGCGGATTGGGTCAGGTCGGCCTCCCACTGGGCGGCTTCCTCCTCCAGCTGCTGGGCCTCCAGGGCGAGGGTATCCAGCTCCTGGCGGAGGCCAAAGGTCTCCCGCTGGGTGGCTTCCAGGTCCCGGACCTCCTGCTCCATCTGGGGGAGGAGGCCGGATTTGTGGAACCGGCGTTTCCGCTGCCAGGCCCGGAGGGTGCCGTCGGCTTCGGTCCAGGAGGTGTCCTCCTGGCCGGAGGAGACCAGGGCGGCGATGCGCTTTTCCAGCTCCTGGCTGTGGCTGACGGCCAGGTTGGTCTGGCGGAGGTAGACCGAGCGGTCAAAGACCTCCCGGCTGACCCCGGTGAGGAGTTCCCCGGCGTTTTCCCCGGTGAGGCCGGGGACGGGCTGACCGGTGGCCTGATACCGGGCGGAGAAGTCCCCCATGGGGACGCCCCCGGCAGAGGTCCGGCGGATCTCTAAGATCTCTCCCTGGTGCTCACACAGGAGGAGGCCCTCCATGGGCTTGCCGTTCCAGGGGCGGTAGCGGTTCTTGTCGGCAGGGAGTCCCTTCCTGTCCCGCTGACGGGTGTCCAGGCCGTAGAGCATGGTCCGCAGGAAGGCGCACCAGGTGGACTTTCCCTTGCCGTTGGGCAGGGTGATGAGGGTGAGCCCCTGGTCGAAGGTCAGGGTCTCGTTGTCCAGACAGCCAAAGGTGGCGGTGAGCTGCAGCAGTTTCATTTGGGTTCCTCCCTTCCTTCCAGGGCGGCCAGACCGAAGCGGACGGCCCGCTCCAGGAAGGGCCGTTCTTCGGGGGATGCCTCTGCGATCTTCTGTGCCATGCTGCGGAGGAAGAGTCCGGTGAGGGTATCCTCCTCTTTCCGGGCCCAAAGGGACTGGGGAAGGGTGGTGGCATCCTGGATGGTGATGCTGTAGGCGTGGGGGGCGGCCAGAGCGGTGAGGGCGGCCAGGTCCAGGTCTGCCTGCCGTTCCCCCGTCAGACAGAGACGCAGGATGTCCTGGGGATCGGACCGGGACAGGAAGGCCCGGAGGGCCTCTTCGGGGGACTGGCCGGTGATGTCCAGGGATTCCTGGCGGTACCGGCGGTGGGCCAGGGGGAGAAAGTCCAGCTCGCAGGCATAGCCGTCGGTGCGGCCCAGATAGATGCCCTTTTCCCCGGTCTCGTCAAAGCCTCTGCCCTCGGGACAGCCCGGCCAGGCGTAGTAGGTAGCCCCGGTCATACGGATGCCGCTGGCGGCGTGGTGGTGGCCCAGGGCCAGGTAGTCCAAGCCGCACCGGTCGATCTCCTCCTGGGTGATGGGGCCGTACCGGCTGAAGGGAGTGGAGGTGTCTCCGTGGAAACAGCCGAAGGAGACGAGACCCTCATCCCGGGTCTGGAGGTCCAGCAGGGGGCTGTCCACCCGATGGGGGGAGAGGAAGGCGCTGCCGTAGACCACCGCCCCCAGGTGGGGCAGTTCCACCCGCTCCGGGTAGGGAGAGGAGAAGATGTGGACGTGGCCGGGCCAGGAGAGACGGGCATAGGGGGAGGAGGGTGTGTAGGGGTCGTGATTACCCGGGGCGATAAAGACCTGGGCCTCCAGCCCCTCCAGGGTGTCGTGGAGAAGCTCCAGGGTCTCGGGACGGACCCGCTGGCTGTCAAAGAGGTCACCGGCCAGGAGGATGAGCTGGGCCTGGGTCTCTTTGGCGGTTTGGGCCAATCGGGTCAGGAGCTGGCGCTGCTCCTGCCGCCGTTCCGCCGCCTGGTCCGGGGAGAGGGCGCGGAAGGGGGAGTCCAGATGGAAGTCTGCGCCATGGAGAAAGGTGAGCATAGAAACCTCCTTTCGGGGGTCATTCCACCACGTCGCAGCGGGTGATGCTGACGCAGCGGCGGGTGTCGGTGTCGATGGTGAAGAGGACGGCGTTTAGTTTGCCGGGTCCCTTGGCGGCCTCGTACTTCCGGGGGAGCTGGCCCAGGAACCGGGCGATGGAGCTCTCGGGCACCACCCCCAGGATGGAGTGGGCGGGGCCGGTCATGCCCAGGTCGGAGATAAAGCCGGTGCCCTTGGGGAGGACCTGTCCGTCGGCGGTGGGGACGTGGGTGTGGGTCCCCCAGACGGCCTGGACCCGTCCGTCCAGATACCAGCCCAGAGCCCCCTTCTCGCTGGTGGCCTCGGCGTGGAAGTCCACCAGGATCACGTCGGCCTGAGCCAGTTCGTTCTTCAGGAGCTGGTCGGCCAGGGTGAAGGGGGAGGACAGGTGGCAGTCCAGCTCGAACCGGCCCATGAGGTTCAGCACCCCGATCCGCAGGCCCTGGGGGCCGTCGTAGAGCCCAAAGCCCCGGCCGGGGAGGTTGGGGGCGTAGTTGGCGGGCCGGAGGATGTAGGGGTTGTCCTCCAGGTAGTCGGTGATCTGGAGCTTGCCCCAGGTGTGGTTGCCCAGGGTGATGACATCCGCACCGGCGTCGAAGATCTCCTCGGCGTGGCGGGGGAGAAGGCCGATGCCGGCGGCATTCTCTCCGTTGACCACGGTGAAGTGGACCTTATGCTGTTTTTTTAAGGCGCGCAGGTGGCGGTGGAGGCAGTCCAGACCCACCTCGGAGGCCACGTCACCCACGGCAAGAACATTCAGTAACATAGAAAATCCCTCCTGGGAAATAAGCTGTCTCTATTATATTCCATTTCATAGAGGACGGGAAGGGAAATCCGGATGATTTACAAAAAATTTGAAAGTTTGAAGACGGGAAAAACAAGGCCCCCTCCGGGAGGGGGCTTTATATTCGAACTGCGCTGCAATAGGAGCAAGCCTTCTCCCCGGGGAGAAGCCTCAGCTTGTCAAAGAACCTCGTAGAGTTTCGCCACCGCAGTGGCGAAATTAAGTCAAATTGGTTTTCTGGCGCGACATGTGCGTGCCAGAAAACACTTCTCAGCCTGCAAACGTGGAAATTGTGTGCCGCAGGTGCACAATTTATGCGATGCAGCAGGCT
>JAFVUT010000274.1 GCA_017502545.1 Ruminiclostridium sp. | reverse complement strand
CTGGCAATGGTGTCCTCCACCGCATGGGGCAGGTAGATGAGATAGGTCCACAGGTCCTGCTCCCCATTCTCCTCACAGGAGACCAGCACCTGGACGGTGTCGCTCTCGTCGCACAGGTCCACCCAGTCACTGTGGACCGGCCGAAGCTGATGCCGGATCCGCAGGGTGTCCGATTCATCAAAATGGGCGGTGTGGGCAGCCCCGGTGGAACCCACCGCAGAAAAGGCAAAGACCAGCAGCATCAAGAGCAGCAGGGGCACCAGGATCACCAGGAGGATGACCACCCCCAGGCCCTTCTCCTTTGGCTTTACAGGAGGGGTGAAGTCCCGGTCAGCCCAGTCCAGAGGGGTGGCACAGTGGGGGCAGACCTGCCAGTCCTTCTCGATGGCCCCGCCGCAGTTGTGGTAGGCGGCCTTCAGCCTGGCCCCGCACTGAGGGCAGGCGGTGTAGGTCTCCCGGACGGGACCCCCGCACCGGGGACACCGCCAGTTGGTATAATTTCCCCGGACCAGCAGGTAGACAATGAGACCCAGAAAGCTGGGGCACAGAGCGGCAGCAAAGGCCCACAGGAGGGGGTTCATCCCCCGGCTTTTGGCATCCCGATAGACGAAGATCCCCAGCAGCAAGGGGACCACAAGGAAAAAGGGCACCATGACCAGCCATAAAGCCACGACACTCATGAGGCAAGCCTCCTCTCTTTTTGGAACATCAGGGCGGCCAGACCGCCCCCGGAAACAGACAGGCACACATAGCCCAGGCAGGCCAGAGCCGCCAGGGGCCGGGTGGGGGCCAGGACGAGGCCCAGGACCACCAGGATCACCTGGGTGGCCAGAGCGGCCAGGGTGAGGATGAGGGTCTGACGGCGGATCTTCCGCCGGTCGGCCTCGGCCCGGAGACTCTCCTCGGTGAGAACAGGAGGCCGATGGCCGTCAAAGTCATAAAATCGTGTCATGCCCCAGCACCTCCTTCAGCTTGGTTCGGGCCTTGTTCAGCCGGGATTTCACCGTCCCAGGGGGGATGTCCAGGACCTGGGCGGTGGTGTTTACGTCCATTTCTTCAAAGTAGTACAGGATGACCGTCACCCGCAGCTTTTCCGGCAGACCGGCCACCGCCCGGTAGAGGGGGGTGTAGTCGGGGGTCTCCGGGGCGGGGACGGAGGACAGCAGAGCCTCCTTCTCCTGGGTGGACCGGAACCCCTGAAAGATGGGGTTTCGGGCCAGACGGCGGAGGGAGTTGCGATAGGTGTTCACGCAGATGCGGGTGAGCCAGGGCTCAAAGGGCCGGGCGGGGTCATACTGGTGGAAATGGGCCAGGGCCTTGAGCCAGGTGTCCTGGTAGAGATCCTCTGCATCCTGCCGGTGGGCGCAGAGGGTGAGACACAGGCCGAAGAGCCGCCGGCCGTGGGCCTGGATGTATCGGTCCATCCGCTCCCACCTCCTTTCATTTACACATACACCGGAAACGGGGAAAGGTTCACTTCTGCTTTAGGAAATTAAGAACCTCTCCCTCCGGGAGAGGTGGCAGTGCGAAGCACTGACGGAGAGGGCTGATTCCTACCGATATCCAAGCACTGCAAGATAGCCGCCCTCTCAGTCGCCTTCGGCGCCAGCTCTCCCGGTGGGAGAGCTTATGATACTTCCATTCTACCACACCCCCCGTCCATTGACAATTCACCAAAATTATGGCAATATAGAGAAAAACAAATGTCCGTCACAGACAGAAAGGAGGCCCCCATGAAACGACTGCTCCCCTTCCTGCTCCTGCTCACCCTTCTTATCCCCATGACCGCCGGAGCGGATATGGGCCCCAAGCCCTCGGTGAACGTGGAATTCCGGGGACTGGAGAACCAGACCTACTACGTCACCCTCCTGTCCCAGACCGACTCCACCGGCCCCTGGAGCCACAGCCAGGAGTACCGGGACTACTATGGGGACCCGGCGATCTTTGAGGCCTTCAACAGCTACGAAGACTCCGACGGCTTCTGGTTCATCGGCTGCTATGAGGACTGCTCGGCCGACCACACCTTCTCCTGGACCTACTACCCGCCCCAGGTCTTCAAGGTGCTGGTGTACTTCCCGGAGACGGAGACCTTCGCCGTGACGGAAGACACCTATGAGCGGTACGCCTTTGACAGCTACTTTAAGGTAAACGCCGGGTCCGCTCCCGAGACCGGCCTGCTGGCCCCCCTCCACAAGGACTACCCCTACGGCCAGGAGGCCCTCTCCCTGGCGGCCCGCATCCTTCTGACCCTGGCGGCGGAGGTGGCCCTGGCCCTGGTCTTCGGCTACCGGGCCAAAAAGCAGCTGAAGGTCATCTTCTTTGTGAACCTGGTCACCCAGGTGGTCCTGAACCTGGCCCTGAACCTCATCAACTATACCTCCGGCAGCATGGCCTTTACCTTCCACTATGTGTGGATGGAGGCCGCCGTCTTCGCCCTGGAGGGTCTGGTCTACGCCGCCACCTTGAAAAAATGGGACAAGAAGCCCGACCGGAAGGCCCATCCCTGGGTCTACTCCCTCACCGCCAACGGCACCTCCTTTATCCTGGGCCTCTTCCTGGCCCATCAGATCCCCGGCATCTTCTAACGGAAAGGACGTATGGTTATGAAAAAACTTCTCATCCTCCCGGTCCTCCTTCTGGTGGGCATTGCCCTATTCTGGCTCTTCGGCACCGCCCCGGAGCCCATCGAGGACACCAACGGCCCGGACAACTACAACCTCCAGGTCCTCAACGACTTCGATATCATCAACGGTGACATGGGTATGACCGGCGGTATCTCCGTGAAGCACGACCTGATCGGCAGCGGCATCACCATCTCCTCCAAGGGCTTTGCCGGGGTCTACGACGTGCTGTGGGCCAACTACCTGGGCAAGTCGGACATCACCCTGGACCTGACCGCCCTGACGGTCACCGAGGGCAACTTCAAGGCCGTCCTGCTGCTGGACGACGAGATCATCGAGGTCATCCCCTTCAACCAGGAGGACCCCTTCTATGCGTTCCGGCTGGATGACGTGAACGGCCACTTCGTCCTCCGCCTGGCCGGGGAAAGCGCCGCCTTTGAATTCCACATAACCGAGCATGAGTACGAACGGTTTGAACATCCATGATATGACAAAAGCCAGACGCAGCTGCGTCTGGCTTTTTTGATGATTCCAGTCCCCCTCATCCGTCTCGCCTAACGGCGAGCCACCTTCTCCCCCGGGAGAAGGCTGACCCATCAGGCAACGACAAGGCTTCTCCCTGGGGAGAAGCTGTCACCGAAGGTGACTGATGAGGGGGCGATGACACGATACGTCAGTCCCAGGTACAGACGAAACTAAACACCACTTCGTCCCCTTCGGAAACGGTCTGCACCGCTGCGCTCACCATGAGCTGCTCCCCGCCCAGGGTATAGGTCCAGCCGGACACATCGCCGCCGTCGCCGTTGTTCAGGCCCCCGATGGACTCCACAAAGGGGGGCTCACCGCTGGTGACCACGGGGATGCCGCCGTCCTTGGATGCCTGCTGGAGGACCTCCAGGCAGGTGG
>JAFVUT010000273.1 GCA_017502545.1 Ruminiclostridium sp. | reverse complement strand
CTTGCCGTCCAGCTTGACCACCTTCACGGCTCTGGGGTGGGAGAGCCTTGCCAGGGAACGGTGGCCGCAGCGGGCCATCACCAGGATGCGGCAGCACTTGATGCCTCCGGCGGTGCTGCCGGCACAGCCCCCCAGGACCATGAGGAAGAGGAGGACCAGCTGGGACAGAGGTGGCCAGAGGTTGAAGTCCGCCGTGGAGAAACCAGCCGTGGAGACGATGGTCCCCACCTGGAAGAAGGCATCCCGCAGGGCGTGGCCCATGGTGTCATACAGGGGCAGGATGTTCCCGAAGATCAGGGCAACCGCCAGGGCGCACACAACCAGGAAGAACCGGAGCTCATCACTCTTCAGGGCCTGTCTGGTCCGTCCGGTGAGGATGAGGAAGTAGGCGGCGAAGTTCACGGAACTAAGGAACATGAAGACGGTGACGATGACCTCGGCGGCGGGATTGTTGTAAGAGGCGATGCTGGCGTTCATCACCGAGAAGCCGCCGGTACACACGGTGGCCAGGGCCGTGACCGCAGCATCGTACAGGGGGAGCTTTGCCAGGACCAGGGCCAGGATGCACAGAAGGGTGAGGCCCAGGTAGATCTGCCACAGGATCCTGGAGGACTGGGCGGTTTTGGGCACCAGCTTGGAGGACACCGGTCCGGGGGATTCCGCCTGGACCAGGACCTGGGTCCGGCCCCCTACCTTGGGCAGGAAGGCCAGGGTGAAGATCAGCACACCCATGCCCCCCATCCAGGAGGAGAAGGACCGCCAGAAGAGGATGCCCCTGGGCAGGGCCTCGATGTCGGTCAGGATGGAGGCACCGGTGGTGGTAAAGCCGGAGACCACCTCAAAAAAGCAGTCGGTAAAGCCGGTGAAATGTCCGGAGAACCAGAAGGGGAAGGCCCCGAAGAAACTGAGCGTCAGCCAGATGAGGCCCACCACAGCAAAGGCCTCCCGGGAGAAAAAGTCCGCCCTGGCCTTGCACCGGGCCATGACCGTGCCGGTGATGACCAGCAGGAGGATGGTATTCAGGAAGGGCAGGGGGTCCTCCCGGTACCAGAGGGCCACTGCCAGGGGGATCACCAGACAGAGGGCCTCCACCAGAAGGGTCTGGCCCAGGATGCGCAGCATGAGTTTACCGTTCATAGGGGATACCTCGCGGGGGAAAGGGCACCTGTTTGGGTCAGGAACGGCCCCAGGTGGCAGGGTGGAAGAGGAGCAGGATGGGGAAGATCTCCAGACGGCCGATGAGCATCATCAGGGAGAGGAGATACTTGGTGAAGTCGGAGAAGGCGCTGAAGTTGGACACCGGTCCCACCCCGTCCAGACCGGGACCTACGTTGGTCAGGCAGCCCAGGGCGGCGGTGAAGGAGGTGACCAGGGATTGTCCGTCCAGGGAGACCACCAGACAGCCCCCGCCCAGCAGGAGGAAGAAGAGGATGAAGTAGGCGTAAATGGTGTTCAGAGCCTCTTCGTTCATGACCTTGCCGTCCAGCTTGACCACCTTCACCGCTCTGGGGTGGGACAGGCGGAGAAGGTTCCGGGAGCAGCTCCGGGCGGCCAGCAGGATACGGCCGCACTTGATGGAACCGGCGGTACTGCCCGAGCAGCCGCCGATGAACATGAGCAGCACCAGGACCACATGGGCAAAGGGTGGCCACACATTATAGTCGGTGGTGCAGAAGCCCGAGGTGGAGATGATGGAGGTGGCCTGGAAGACGGCGTCCTTCAGGGCGGTGCCTGGGGAGTCGTACAGGGGCAGGATGCTGACGAACAGCAGGGCGGAGGCAATGACCACAGCCCCCAGGAAGAACCGGAGCTCGTCGCTCTTCAAAACCTGCTTGCCCCGACCGGTGAAGACCAGGAAGAACATGGTGAAGTTGATAGAGCCCAGGATCATAAAGACGATGGCGATGATCTGGCAGGTGGTGTTGTAGGCGGCAAAGCTGGCGTTCATGACGCAGAAGCCGCCGGTGCAGACGCAGGCGAAGGTGGTGACCACCGCATCGTACAAAGGCATACCCGCAGCGGAAAAGGCCAGGATCTCCAGCACGGTCAGGGAGATGTAGATCATGTAGAGGATCTTGGCAGACTGGACGGTCTTGGGCACCAGCTTGGTGACCAGGGGGCCGGGGAGCTCTGCCTGGACCAGGATCTGGGTGCGGCCGCCCGCTTTGGGGAGAAAGGCCAGGGTAAAGAGGAGGACACCCATGCCGCCCACCCAGGAGGAGAAGGACCGCCAGAAGAGGATGCCCTTGGGCAGGGACTCGATGTCTGCCAGGATGGTGGCGCCGGAGGTGGTGAAGCCCGAGACGATCTCGAAAAGACAGTCGGCAAAGCCGTCAAAGCAGCCGGAGAACCAGAAGGGCAGGGCGCCGAAGAGACTGAGGACCACCCAGATGAGACCGGCCACCACAAAGCCCTCCCGGAAGAAGAAATCCGCCTTGGCTTTGATCCGGGAGAGGCCGAAGCCCACCAGGGCCAGAGGAAGGATGGTGTACAGGAAGGGTGTGGGATCTTCCCGATAAATGAGAGAGATCGTCAGGGGGGCCAGGAGCAGGAGGGTCTCCACCAGAAGGGTGAGGCCCATCATGCGCAGCATCAGCTTGTAATTCATGGCTTATCTGTCCTTTGTATCCTCAAAAATGTCCTTGAAGGCCAGCAGGCTCTTGCCGTGGGAGATGACGATGACCCGGTCTCCGGCAGACAGCACGGTCTGACCGGAGGGAATGACCACCTTCTCCTCGTGGAGGAGGGCGGCGATGAGGAAGCCCTTGCGCAGGGGGAGGTTCATCAGGGGCTCCCCCAGGTGGGGGGTGATGTCCCGCAGGATGAACTCGGCGGCCTCGGCGCCCGTGTCGGCGATCCGGTACAGAGCGGTCATAACGCTGCCGCTCTTATCCTGAAGGGCCCGGACCAGACGGAGGATGCGCTCCACGGTGACCAGCTTGGGGGCCACGATGGAGTCCAGGCCGGCTGCCCGGACCACGGAGGCGTAGTTTTCGTGGTTGCACTTGGCCACCACCTTCCGCAGGCCCTGCTGCTGGGCGTACATGGCGGAGATGAGGTTGTCCTCGTCCCGGCCGGTGAGGGCGATGAAGGCATCGTTGTTGGTGAAGTGTTCGGAGATGAGCAGCTCGTGGTCGGTGCCGTCCCCGTGGAGGATGAGGGCCCCGGGAAGGGACTCGGACAGGAGGCGGCAGTGCTTTTCGCTGCTCTCCACCAGGGTGACCCGGACCCCCATGGGCAGGAGGATCTTGGCCAGGTAGTGGGCCACACGGCTGCCGCCCACGATGAAGACAGAGCCCACCTTGGGCAGATCACGGCCCAGAGCACGCAGATAGGCGTAGAGGTCCTTGGGGGTGCCGGTGATGAAGAGCTTGTCTCCCGCCTGGGGCACGAAGGTGCCGTGGGGGATGATGACCTCTCCCTCTCGCTCGGCAGCGGAGAAGAGGATGCCCTTGGTCTTGCCGAAGAGGTCGGACAGGGGACGGCCGATGATGGAGTCGGTGGGCTTGAGCTTGATGCCGATCATCTCCACCTTACCCCGGAAAAAGGTCTCCACGTTAGCGGCGGCAGGGAAGCGCAGCAGGCGGGAGATCTCCATGGCGGTGGAGTACTCGGGGTTGATGACTGTGTCGATGTTCAGGTCCTTCCGCAGGGCGGCCAGGTCATCGGTGTAGGCCACGTCACGGATGCGGGCGATGGTGTGCTTGGTGCCCAGGCGCTTGGCGGTGAGGGCGCAGAGCATATTTACCTCGTCCATGTTGGTGGTGGCCAGAAGGAGGTCGGCCTCCTCTGCCCCTGCCTCACGGAGGAGGGAGGGGACGGCACCGGGGCCCTTGAGGCACATGACATCCAGGGTGTCGCTGGCCCGGTGGATGGCCTCGTCATTGTTGTCGATGATGGTGATGTCGTGGTCTTCCTGGGACAGGAAGGCGGCCAGGGTAGAGCCCACCTTGCCGGCGCCGACGATGATGATCTTCAAAGGAATCATCCTTTCTGAAAGGCGGTAAACCCGCCGGGATGAAGAATAATCAAGGGTTTTCCATTGATTTCCATAGTATTTGACAGTTTATCATATCATAGAAACCCGTGGGTGGCAAGCGAGAGAAGAGGGACTTTCCGGGTGGTTTTTCTTTCAAAACGGGAAAGAGTGTGGTATACTATTACATTAGTATGACCAAATTCTCGGGGAAGGAGCGATTCTATGCGGCAAACAGACCTGACCGAAGGGGTCATTTGGAAAAAACTCGTGATCTTTGCGGCCCCTGTGCTGCTCTCCTCCCTGCTCCAGGCGGCCTACTCCATCACCGACCTGATCATCGCCGGGTGGTTCATCGGCAAGGACGGCATCTCGGCCATCAACAACTCCAGCCAGGTGATGGTCATCCTCACCCAGATCATTATGGGCATCACCACCGGCGGCAACATCCTCATGGGACAGTATTTCGGCAGCAAGGACCATGAAAACCGGTTCGGGACCAACCGGACCCTCTTCGGCTTTGCCATCACAGCGGGGCTGTCCACCATGGTGGTCCTCTTCCTGCTGAGCCGTCCCATCCTGGTGGCCCTGGAGGCCCCTGCCCTGGAGGCGGCCACCCAATACCTGAAGGTCTGCGCCTGGGGCCTGCCCTTCATCTTCGGCTACAACGCCCTGGCGGCCATGCTCCGGTCGGTGGGCAACTCCAAGCAGCCCTTCTACTGCGTGGCGGTCACCGCCGGGTGCAACATCCTTTTGGACCTCCTCTTTATGGGTGTCCTCCACTGGGGTGTCCGGGGTGCGGCTCTGGCTACCATCCTGTCCCAGGCGGCCTCCTTCCTGGTGTGCTACCTCTATGTCCTGAAAAATCGGGAACTCTTCGGCCTGGCCCTTCGCTGGGAGAAGGTGGACCGGGCCAAGCTGGGCCGGATCGTCAAGCTGGGCATCCCCGCCGCCATTCAGATGACCGTGGTGGGCCTGTCCTGGCTGGCCATGATCTTCCTCATCAACCGTTACGGGGTGGAGGCCTCTGCTGCCAGCGGTATCTGCGCGAAAATCAAGGATGTGGCCCTCATGTCCACCCTGGCCATGTATTCCGCCGCCACCACCATGGTGGCCCAGTGCATCGGGGCACAAAAGTTCGATCGGGCCAGTAAGACGGTCCACATTGCCATGCGGATCTCCCTGGGGGTCTCGGCGGTGGTCATCCTCCTCATCGAGCTCTTTGCTCCCCAGATCTTGAGCATCTTCAATCCCGATGCCCAGACCATGGCCATCGCCCTGCAGAACCTGCGCATCGAGATCGTGGGCCAGATCTTCTACGCCAGCTTCATGGTGTACAACGCCCTGCCCACGGGAGCGGGACACCCCATGTTTGCCCTGTTCTCCAGCCTCCTCAACTGCATCGTGGTCCGTGTGGTCCTGGCCCTCATCCTGAACCACACCATGGGTCTGGTGGGTATCTTCTGGGCCTGCGCCATCGCTCCGGCCTCCTCGGTCCCCCTGGGATACATCTACGAACACACCGGCGTCTGGAAACGATCCCTGGTGGAGAAGAAAACCTGAATTGATATCAAACACCCGCTCCGTTGCCGGAGCGGGTGTTTTTCCCTGCATCGATGGAGAAAGGCTCCCCTTGATAGGGGAGCTGTCACCGAAGGTGACTGAGGGGTGCTGCCCTAACAGCTTAACTGTCGTACCAGTACGACGGTGTGCTCTTTGACCCCGCACCCCTCCGGCTTCGCCTGCGCCGAACCCACCTCCCCTCACAGGGGAGGCAAAAAAGATCCGGTACCTGACGGCACCGGATCTTTTGAATGACTTAAAGGAAGAATGCCTGGATCTGGGTGTAGAGCACCAGGACCATGACCAGGGGGATCAGGATGCGGAAGGCAAACTTGAAGTAGCCGGCACCCTTGAAGGTGTGGCCGCCTTCCTCGCACTCGTCCTTGACCAGGTTGGGGAACTTCCAGCCCAGCAGCAGGGACATGAGCAGAGCGCCCAGGGGCATCAGAACGCCCTCGGTGATCATGTCATACAGGTCCAGCCAGCAGTCGTTCCACATGGCGAAGCCGGGGCTGTCGGGGGTCAGGCCCAGCAGCTCATAGGGAGCGGG
>JAFVUT010000272.1 GCA_017502545.1 Ruminiclostridium sp. | reverse complement strand
CGTGATCACCTATTCCACGGGGACCGAGCCCAACCGCCGCACGGTGGTGGCCTTCTCCCGGGGCAAGCATGCATATTGATTGAATGAAAACGGCGGGGGAGGGCCATACCTTCCCCTGCCGTTTTTTCCGTATGAAGGAGGAATTCCCATGACATTCCGCGACCGCATCCATCCCCAGCTCCGCGCCTGGTACGACGCATCCCCCGGTTTCGACTTTGACAACCTGGAGGAGTTCGTCCCCAAGTGCAACGCCGCAGAACTGGCCAACCTGAAGGAAGACCCTGAGGTCATCGCCCGGGACAGGATGATCCCCGGACCTGACGGGGCTCCCGACGTGAAGATCCGCATCTATGAGCCCAGGGACCGGGGGGACAGACTTCTGCCCTGCCTGTTCTTCTACCACGGGGGCGGCTTCCTCTTTGGAACCGTCTACCGCCAGGAGAAGCTCTGCCAGGGCTATGTGAAGAACGTGGACTGCATCGTGGTGTCCGTGGAATACCGTCTGGCTCCCCAGTGGAAGGCCCCGGCTCCTCTGATGGACTGCTATGCCGCCCTCACCTGGGTCCATGACCACGGGGCAGAGATCGGCGTGGACAGCAGCCGTCTGGCCGTCTCCGGCCTGTCCGCCGGCGGCAATCTGGCCGCTGCCATCGCCCTCTATGCACGAGACAAGAAGGGTCCTAAAATCTGCCTCCAGATGCCCCTCTACGGCGAGCTGGACTACACCCTGGATACCTTCTCTGCTCATGAGATCACCGACACCAAGGTCTGGTGCCGCTACAACTGCGAAAAGTCCTGGGAACACGTCCTGCCCGCCGGGATGCTCCCCAACGAGTACGTCTCCCCCGCCCTGGCCAAGGACCTGTCTGACCTGCCCCCTCTGTTCTCCTACATCGGTCAGCTGGACCCCGGCCGGGATGAGAACATCACCTACTGGAACCGCATGATGGAGGCCGGCGTGGAGGTGGAATACCACGTCTTCCCCGGCTGCTACCACTGCTTCGAGCTGGGTGTGCCTGATGCCGACTACAGCCAGGACGCCTACCGGCTTATGTACGCTGCCCTGAAGAAGGCGTTCTATCAGGCGTGAGACAACCCCTCCGACTCGCCTGACGGCGAGCCACCTCCCCTTACACAGGGGAGGCAGAGGCGAGTGCCAGACCTCAGGCTCCCTTGTGTAAAGGGAGCTGGCACGGCGTAGCCGTGACTGAGGGATTGTGCGGCAGGAGCAAACGATTCTAACGAACATTGATGCGAATTCGCAGCATCTGCCAAGACAATCCCTCCGCCCCTTCGGGGCACCTCCCTCGTCAGAGGGAGGCAGACCGTTTCCACAACGAATTTATCCCCAATCCTGTCCCAACCTGTGGACAAAAAAGGAGGAAACCTGCCGTGTCCCGTATGGAACAGCTTGAAAACCGCATGAAAAACCGGCAGTTGTCCCACGCCTACCTGGTGGTTGGGGAAAACCGCAGAAAACTGGCCGACACCCTGGCTGCCGCCTGGGTGTGCACCGGGGAGGCACCTCCCTGCGGTCAGTGCTCCGGCTGCCGAAAGGCCGCCCAGGGCATCCACCCGGACATCACCCGGTGGGACCCGGAGGGGGAAGGCCTCAAGGCCGATGCCGTCCGTTCCCTCCGGTCGGATGCCTTCATCCGCCCCAACGAAGCCCCCAAAAAGGTGTATATCCTGGAACATGGGGAGCTTCTGAACCAGACGGGGCAAAATATCCTGTTAAAACTCATCGAGGAGGGACCGGCCTACGCCTGCTTCCTCTTCCTGTCCCCCAACCCCGAGCTGTTGCTGCCCACCGTCCGCTCCCGGTGCGAGACCATCCGCGCCGACGGGGAGGAGATGGCGGCCGCCAGTGCCGACGGGGAGACCCTGGCCGGTCTCATTCTGAAAGGGGCCGGCCCCGAAGAGACCCTTCCCTTCCTGATCTCCCTGGAGAAGAAGGACCGGGAGGAGATCGCCCTGCTTCTGGAGGAGACCGTCTTCCGCCTGACCAAAGTCCTGCCCCAGCGGCCGGAGCTGCTGAAGGTGCTGGACCGTCTGGCTCCCATCCGGGCTGCCTGTGAGTTCAACATCAGCGCCGGTCATCTGGCCGGGTGGCTTACTTCGGCCCTATAACACAGAAACTGATGCAAGAAGGAAGCCTTCCCCCTGGGGGGAAGGTGCCCCCAAAGGGGGCGGATGAGGGGGCGATGACCCGAACCCCTCATCAGACACGGCTTTGCCGTGCCAGCTTCTCCCCAGGGAGAAGCCTTGCTTATGAATCCACCCAAGGAGAAAATATATGGCAGAGATCATCAGCGTTCGCTTTCGCAGCGAAGGCAAGCAATACTACTTCGACCCCCAGGGCATGACCATCCACGCCGGGGACGGCGTCATCGTGGAGACCGCCGGGGGCATCGAATACGCCAAGTGCGTCCGGGGGAACTTCCACCTGGACGAGTCCGAGCTGGCCGCTCCCCTGCGCCCGGTCATCCGTCCCGCCACGGCGGAGGACGAGGCCATCGTGGAGCGCAACCGGGAGAAGGAAAAGTACGCCTTTAAGGTCTGCCAGGAAAAGATCACCGAGCACGACCTGGAGATGAAGCTGGTCAGCGTGGAATACAGCTTTGAGGGCACCAAGATCCTCTTCTTCTTCACCTCCGAGGGCCGGGTGGACTTCCGTGCCCTGGTCAAGAGCCTGGCCGCCATCTTCCATACCCGCATCGAGCTGCGCCAGATCGGCATCCGTGACGAGGCCAAGATGCTGGGCGGTCTGGGCATCTGCGGCCGACCCTTCTGCTGCAACTCCTTCCTGCGGGAGTTCCAGCCTGTATCCATCAAGATGGCCAAGACCCAGAACCTGTCTTTGAACCCCACCAAGATCTCCGGCACCTGTGGCCGCCTCATGTGCTGCCTGAAGTACGAGCAGGAGGCCTATGAGGACCTGAT
>JAFVUT010000271.1 GCA_017502545.1 Ruminiclostridium sp. | reverse complement strand
TCGACAATGACCCATTCATCATTAGGCCGCAATGCCCTGGAGTGTTTCATGAGCATCCTCTTCCTGCTCTGCGGGATCGTGGCGGTGGCCTTCGTGCTCTTCATCAGCGTCTATCTGCTGATCTCCGGCCTTCCCGCCATTGGGGAGATCGGCCTGGGGGACTTCCTCTTTGGGAAGGTCTGGTCCCCCGGCACGGAGCAATACGGCATCCTGCCCTTTCTGGTGACCTCGGTCTGCGGCACGGCGGGGGCGGTGCTCCTGGGGGTCCCCCTGGGGCTCATGACCGCCATCTACCTGGCCAAGGCGGCATCCCCCCGGCTGGCCGCTGTCATCCACACGGCGGTGGAGCTGCTGGCGGGCATCCCTTCGGTGGTCTACGGCCTGGTGGGCATGATCGTCCTGGTCCCTGCCATCCAGCGGGCCTTTGACCTGGCCTCCGGCGCCACCCTGCTGGCCGCCATCCTGGTCCTCACGGTGATGATCCTGCCCTCCATCATCCAGGTGGCCGAGACCGCTCTCCGGGCGGTCCCCGAGGAGTACGAGCAGGCTTCCCTGGCCCTGGGGGCCACCCAGCTGGAGACCGCCTTCCGGGTGTCCTTCCCGGCGGCCCGCAGCGGCGTGGCCACGGCGGTGGTCCTGGGTGTGGGCCGAGCCATCGGCGAGGCCATGGCCATCATCATGGTCTCGGGCAACGTGCCCAATCTGCCCGGCCTCTTCCAGCCGGTGCGCTTCCTCACCACTGCCATCGCCTCGGAGATGTCCTACGCCGCTTACGGTTCCCTGTGGCGGGATGCCCTCTTCTCTGTGGGCCTGGTGCTCTTCCTGTTCATCCTGCTCATCAATGTGCTGCTGAACGTCCTCATCAAGGGACGGAAGGAGGGTTGATATGAAAGGCTTATCTGCCCGCAGACGGGTGTACAACACCACCATGAAGGGCCTGCTGTATCTGTGCGCCGGGATCACCTGCGCCCTGCTGGCGGCCATCATCGGCTATATCTTCTACCGGGGCCTGCCCCATATCAGCTGGGAGCTTCTCTCCACCCAGAGCAGCTACCTGAACGACACCATCGGCATCCTGCCCAACATTCTCAACACCCTTTACATCATCCTGGTGGCCCTGGCGGTGGTCCTGCCCCTGGGCGTGGGGGCTGCCATCTACCTGACGGAGTACGCCTCCAACCGGAAGCTGGTGGCCCTCATCGAGTACGCCGCCGAGACCCTCTCCGGCCTGCCCTCCATCCTCTTCGGCCTGGTGGGTATGCTCTTCTTCATCCAGATCCTGGGCCTCCAGCAGGGGATCCTGGCCGGCGGCCTGACCCTGGTGGTGATGATCCTTCCCACCATCCTGCGCACCACCCAGGAGAGCCTGAAGACCGTCCCCCAGTCCTACCGGGAGGGCGCCCTGGCCCTGGGTGCCCGGAAGTGGCGGATGGTGCGGACGGTGGTCCTGCCCAACGCCGTGGACGGCATCGTCACCGGCTGCATCCTGGCGGTGGGCCGCATCGTGGGCGAGTCGGCCGCCCTGCTGTTCACGGCGGGCTTTGGTCTGGTCCTCAACGGCTTTGCCCAGTCCCTCCAGTCCTCCTCGGCCACCCTCACTGTGGCCCTCTACGTCTACGCCAACGAGCGTGGTGAGACCGGCGTGGCCTTCGCCATCGCCGCCATCCTGATGCTCCTGGTGTTTGGCATCAACCTGGCCGCCAACCTGGCAGGCAAAAAACTGAAACGAAAGAGAGGATGACCCATGGCGGACATCATCACTGCACAAAACCTGAACCTGTGGTACGGCTCTGCCGGGAAAAAGGCCCCCGGCGACAAGGGGACCCACGCCCTGAAAGATATCAACGTGGCCATTCCGGCCAGCCAGATCACCGCCCTCATCGGGCCCTCCGGCTGCGGCAAGTCCACCTTCCTGAAGACCCTGAACCGGATGAACGATCTGGTCCCCGGGGTGACCATGGAGGGTAAGGTCTGCTTCCATGGCCGGGAGATCTTTTCCAAAGACCTGGACCCCACCCTCCTGCGCAAGCAGGTGGGCATGGTCTTCCAGAAGGCCAACCCCTTCCCCATGAGCATCTACGACAACGTGGCCTACGGGCCCCGGACCTATGGCATCCGCAATAAAGCCCGGCTGGACGAGATCGTGGAGAGATCCCTCCGGGACGCCGCCATCTGGGACGAGGTGAAGGACCGGCTGAAGTCCAGCGCCCTGGGCCTCTCCGGCGGCCAGCAGCAGCGTCTGTGCATCGCCCGGGCCCTGGCCAACGAGCCGGAGGTCCTGCTGATGGACGAGTCCACCTCCGCTCTGGACCCCATCTCCACCGCCAGGATCGAAGACCTGGCTGTGGAGCTGAAGCAGAAGGTCACGGTGGTCATGGTGACCCACAATATGCAGCAGGCCCTTCGCGTCTCCGACAAGACCGCCTTCTTCCTTATGGGTGAGCTGGTGGAGTTTGGGGACACGGAGCAGATCTTTTCCATGCCCCGGGACAAGCGGACCGAGGAATACATCACAGGGAGGTTCGGATAATGCGCATCCGATACAACGAACAGTTAAAGACCATGTACGCCCTCATGACCGAGATGGGGGCACTCTGCCAGGACGCCATCGGCGTCTCGGTGAAGACCCTTAGCGGGGAGGAGGAGACCGCCCGCCGGCTGGAGGAACACGTTTTCGCCGCAGACCGGGAGATCGACGGCCTGGAGCGGGAGATCGAGACCCTCTGCACTCGGCTCCTCCTCCAGCAGCAGCCCGTGGCCACCGACCTGCGGCGGATCACGGCGGCCCTGAAGATGATCACCGACCTGGAACGCATCGGCGACCAGGCCTCGGACATCGCCGAGCTGGCCCACTTCATCCGGCCCTATGAGACCCAGGCCAAGGACCACCTGGAGCAGATGGCAGAGGAAGCCATCTCCATGGTCCGGGACAGTGTGGAGGCCTTTGTCCGGCTGGACCTGGATCTGGCCCGCCAGGTCATCGCCTATGACGATGTGGTGGACGGCTGGTTCCACCGGATCAAGGACGACCTGATCGCCATGATCTCCGGCGACAGCAGCCGGGGGGAGGAGGCTCTGGACATCCTCATGGCCGCCAAGTACTTAGAGCGAATCGGCGACCACGCCACCAATCTGGCCGAGTGGGTGGAGTACGCCGTCACCGGTCAGCGGTCCAAGGACGGCGCCCCCTATGTGCCGAGTGTGGAAAAAACTGGAATGTAAAGAGATTTAACAGAGATTTAACCTTTTCTTGCTTGTTCATTTTACTTAGGCTGGCTACAATAGGGAACTGTTGATAAGAATCTGAGAAAAATAGAATTACAAACGATTGTAAGAGAGGGTCAAATGCTATGGATTTTTTTGACGTATTAACGATGATCGGAGGCCTGAGCCTCTTCCTCTTCGGTATGCACCAGATGGGTGCCTACCTGGAGAAGTTTGCCGGCGGCAGTCTGAAGATGCTGCTGGGCAAGCTGACCTCTCGTAAAGTGATGGGCTTTATCACCGGCGCCGCAGTTACCGCCGTGATCCAGTCCTCCTCTGCCACCACCGTTATGGTCGTCGGCTTTGTCAACTCCGGTCTGCTCTCCCTGAAGCAGGCCATCAGCGTCATCATGGGCGCCAACGTGGGCACCACCATCACCTCCTGGATCCTGTCTCTGGCAGGCATTGACGGAGGCAACTTCTTCACCAAGATGCTCAAGCCCACCTCCTTCACCCCCATCCTGGCTCTGGTGGGCATCGTCCTCATCATGGCCGCCAAGAGCGAGAAGAAGAAGGACATCGGTATGATCCTGCTGGGATTCTCCGTGCTGATGTTCGGCATGGACATCATGTCCGGTGCTGTGGCCGGCCTGAAGGACGTGCCTGAGTTCCAGCAGCTCTTTGTGATGTTCACCAACCCCATCCTGGGTGTTCTGGCCGGCGCTGCCCTCACTGCCATCATCCAGTCCTCCTCCGCCTCTGTGGGTATCCTCCAGGCCCTGTCTGTCACCGGGTCCATCACCTACGGGGCAGCCATCCCCATCATCATGGGTCAGAACATCGGCACCACCGTCACCGCCATGCTGTCCTCCGTGGGCACCAACCGCAACGCCCGCCGTGCCGCCGTGGTCCACCTGCTCTTCAACATCATCGGCACCACCGTGCTGCTGGCGGCCTTCATGGGTGCCAACGCCGTGCTGGACTTTGCCTTCGTGGATCTGGCCATTGACCACTCCGGCATCGCCATCGTTCACACTGCCTTCAACCTGCTGTGTACTGCCATCCTGCTGCCCTGCACCGGCCTGCTGGAAAAGCTGGCCTACAAGGTCCTGCCTGAGGAGCAGACCCCCGACAAGATCTCCATTCTGGACGAGCGTCTGCTGCACACCCCTGCTGTGGCCATCGCCCGTTCTCTGGAAGTTTCCGAGACCATGGCCCGCATCTCCATGGATGCCCTGAAGACCGCCATGTACGCCGTGGAAAACTACGACCCCAAGGTGGCCGCCGCCGTCCGTGAGACCGAGGACGAGGTGGACCAGTACGAGGATATGCTGGGTACCTACCTGGTGAAGCTCAGCTCCCAGGAGCTCAGCGCCCACGACAGCCTGGCCACCGCCAAGATGCTCCATCTGATCAACGACTTCGAGCGCATCTCCGACCACGCCGTGAACGTGGTGGAGTCCGCCGAGGAAATGAAGAACAAGGGCCTGCAGTTCTCCGAGGCTGCCAAGGCAGAGCTGGCTGTTCTCACCGCTGCCGTCAACGAGATCATGGACCTGTCCCTGGATGCCTTCCTGAAGAACGACGTGGGTCTGGCCTCCGCCGTCGAGCCTCTGGAGGAGGTCATCGACACCCTGAAGGATCAGCTCCGTACCCGTCACATCCTGCGCCTGCAGAAGGGCGAGTGCACCATCGAGCTGGGCTTCGTCTGGTCCGACCTGCTCACCAGTCTGGAGCGTGTGGCCGACCACTGCTCCAACATCGCCGGCTGCATCATCGAGATGTCCCATGACAGCCTGGGGGTCCACAGCTATCTGGACTCCGTCAAGGCCGGCAGCGAGACCTTCACCAAGGCCTACGATGCCTACGCACAGAAATACTCTCTCATGTAATATAACTCTCTCCAGAAGGGGCTCCGTCTTTGCCGGAGCCCCTTTCAGTCTGTCAAAGAACTATCGTTGCAGGATCAGGAAAAGGCTCCCCTTTAGAGGGGCGCGACGCGTTAAGAAAACATGCCGGTGGCATGTTTTTAGCCAAAGCGGGAAGCAATCTATGATTGCGACCCGGGCCGAAGGCTGGATGCGAAGCAGCCTGAGGGGTGTGATCCTGGGATAAAACTGTCGTACCGGTACGACAGCATACCCTTGGACCCCGCACCCCTCCGGCCCTTCGGGCCACCTCCCCTCACAGGGGAGGCTCAGGGAGTTCCCAAAGTCCAGCCTTTTTTGTTGTGCAAACCATCGGGCTTCCACGGGGGCCGTTGGGCCTACCGGTCCTGCGGGTCCTGTGGGTGCAACCGGTGCCACCGGTGCCACTGGCGCAGTCGGTCCCACGGGTCCTGCCGGTCCTGCGGGTGCTGATGGCGCAGTTGGCCCCACGGGCCCTGCCGGTCCTGCGGGTGCTGATGGCGCAGTCGGCCCCACGGGCCCCACTGGCCCTGCGGGTGCAGACGGCGGGGTTGGCCCCACGGG
>JAFVUT010000270.1 GCA_017502545.1 Ruminiclostridium sp. | reverse complement strand
CCTGTCCGACAAGAAGCGGACGGGGGGCACCATCTCCCTGGTGGTTCCCACTGCCTGGGGCAGGAGCGTGCTCCACAAGGTTCCTGTGGGGGACCTGCTCAATTGGATCGAAAAGGGGTTGTAACCTATGACCGTCACCATACAGCCGGGGGCCGTCTCGGGCACCGTCCGGGCCATTCCCTCCAAATCGGCCGCCCACCGGCTTCTCATCTGCGCCGCCCTGGCGAACAAGCCCACCCACGTGTTCTGTGAAAAGGAATCCCAGGACATCGCCGCCACCGTCCGCTGCCTCCAGAGTCTGGGGGCCTCCATCTGGCAGGAGGGCGGCGCTTACCGGGTGGTTCCCATCCACCGGGAGCGTATCCCTCAGCCCTGTACCCTGGACTGCGGAGAGAGCGGCTCCACCCTCCGCTTTATGGTCCCCGTGGTCTGCGCTCTGGGTTTGACCGCCACCTTCAAGATGGCCGGTCGTCTGGCCCAGCGGCCCATGGAGCCCCTGGCCACCCAGCTCCGGGAGCACGGCTGCACCATCATCCCCAAGCCTCAGGAGGACCGGATGGAGGTCTCCGGCCAGCTTCAGCCCGGCACCTTCACCATCCCCGGCAACGTGTCCTCCCAGTTCATCACCGGCCTGCTCTTCGCCCTGCCCCTGCTGGACGGGGAAAGCACCCTGGTGGTGGAAGGGGAGCTGGAGTCCAAGGGCTATGTGGACATGACCCTCAGCGCCCTGCAGACCTTCGGCATCCGGCCTCCCAAGACCCAGGACCGGTGGTCTGTTGCCCCCAGCATCTACGCCAGCCCCGGCACCCTTCGGGTGGAGGGGGACTGGTCCAACGCCGCCCCCTGGCTGTGCATGGGCATTCTGGGCGGCCAGGGCATCACCGTGGACGGGATGGATCCCCAGTCCCTTCAGGGGGACAAGGGGGTCTGTGAGGTCCTGGCCCGGATGGGCGGCCTGGTCAGCGGTGAGGGGGATACCATCTCCGCCAAGCCCGGTACCCTGACCCCCACCCCCATTGACGCCCGGAACATCCCCGACCTGGTGCCCGTCCTGGCGGCCGCTGCCGCCACTGCCCCCGGTGAGACCCGGGTAGAGGGTGCCGCCCGCCTGCGCATCAAGGAGTCCGACCGGCTGGTGACCACCCGCCAGACCCTGAACGCCCTGGGGGGCGACGTAGAGGAGACCGAGGACGGCCTCATCATCCGGGGTAAGCCCGCTCTCGCCGGTGGCACCGTGGATGCCCAGGGGGACCACCGCATCGCCATGCTGGCGGCCGTGGCCTCTGTGGTCTGCACCGGACCCGTGACCATCACCGGAGCCGAGGCCATCCGGAAGTCCTACCCCACCTTCTGGCAGGAACTGCGGGACCTGGGGAAGGAAGTTGCCGAAGAGCCTTGACGGGAGGGGCTTCCTGCATCATAATGTAAAGATACTAACCATATGAGGAAAAAGACATGAGCAGTATCTATCACGGTCAGCTGACCGTTACCATATTCGGCCAGTCCCACGCTCCCGGCATCGGGGTCACCGTGGACGGCATCCCGGCCGGGGAACGGGTGGACCTGGAGGAACTCCAGGCCTTTCTGGCCCGGCGAGCCCCTGGGGGCAATGCCTGGTCCACTACCCGGAAGGAGGGGGACGTGCCGGAGTTCCTGT
>JAFVUT010000269.1 GCA_017502545.1 Ruminiclostridium sp. | reverse complement strand
CAGGTAGTCGGCGCAGTCGGTGGCGTTGATGAAGCAGCCGTCCAGAGCGGCCCGGCGCATATTCTCAGGCTTGACGATCATGGTCTCGATCATGGAGGCGAAGACGGGCAGGACCATCTTCACGGTGTCGATGGTGTCAAAGACGGGCTCCTTGTCCTCCTGCATATCCTTGTTGTAGGCCAGGGGGATGCCCTTCATGACGGTGAGCAGGGTGATGAGGGAGCCGTAGACCCGGCCGGTCTTACCACGGACCAGCTCGGCCACGTCAGGGTTCTTCTTCTGGGGCATCATGGAGGAGCCGGTGGAGTAGGCGTCGTCCAGCTCCACGTACTTGAACTCCCAGGAGCACCACAGGATGATCTCCTCGGCAAAGCGGCTCAGGTGCATCATCAGGATGGAGCAGGCGGACAGGAACTCAATGGCGAAGTCACGGTCGGAGACGGAATCCAGGGAGTTGTCGGTGGGCTTGGCGAAGCCCAGCAGCTCGGCGGTGCGGTTCCGGTCAATGGGATAGGTGGTGGTGGCCAGTGCGCCGGCACCCAGGGGGGACTCGTTCATCCGGTCCAGGCAGTCCTCCAGACGGGTCACGTCACGCTTGAGCATGTTGGCGTAGGCCATCAGGTGGTGGGCCAGGGTGGAGGGCTGGGCACGCTGGAGGTGGGTGTAGCCGGGGAGCAGGGTGTTCACGTTCTCCTTGGCCTTGTTCACCAGGATGGTCTCAAAGTCCAGAATGATCTGGATGATGTTCTGGATCTCCTCCCGGACGTACATCCGGAAGTCCACGGCCACCTGGTCGTTCCGGCTGCGGGCGGTGTGCAGACGCTTGGCGGTCTGGCCGATGCGGCTGGTCAGCAGGGACTCGATGTTCATGTGGATGTCTTCCATGTCCACGGTGAACTCCACGTTGCCTGCCTCAATGTCTGCCAGGATGGCCTTCAGGCCGTTGATGATATCCTCTGCCTCCTGGGGGGTGACGATGCCCTGTTCCCCCAGCATGGTGGCATGGGCGATGGAGCCGGTGATGTCCTGGCGGTATAATCTGGCATCGAAGGCGATGGAGGAGTTAAAGTCGTTGACTGCGCTGTCGGTTTCCTTCTGGAACCGTCCTGCCCAAAGTTTCATAGCTGTGTTTCCTTTCCTTTTCCGGTCCGGTGACCGGGATGTCTAAAAACGGCACAGAGCAGGATGCGGATTGCCCGCCCCTGCCCAAAAGCCTCACAGAGTTCCGCCGCCTGGAGACGGCGGAACTTTGGTGTAGTTGTTGATGGTAGATTACTTCTTCAGCAGGCCCTTTTCCCGCAGTGCCTGGACGGTATCGGGCAGGCCCCACAGATTGACGAAGCCGGCGGAATCCTTCTGGTCGTAGTCAAAGGCGGACTCGTTGAAGGTGGCGATATCCTCGGAGTACAGGGAGTAGGGGGAGGTGGTGCCGGCGGGGATGATGTTGCCCTTGTAGAGCTTCAGCTTCACGGTACCGGTGACGTACTTGTTGGCCTCGTCAGCGAAGGCCTTCATGCAGTCGCACAGGGGGGAGAACCACTTGCCGTTGTAGATCAGGTCGGCAAAGTCGATGGCCAGCTTCTGCTTGGCGTGGAGGGTGTCCTTG
>JAFVUT010000268.1 GCA_017502545.1 Ruminiclostridium sp. | reverse complement strand
GCCGGAAGGACTCCGGTCTGGGCCTCCCCTACTGTGAAGAATCCGGCCTGAAGGGCCCCGCTTACCCCGAAGGTGCACCGGTTCTCATGCATAAACTCTTTGAACTGTAAGCAAGATACCATCAACAATAGAACTGGAGGAACACATCATGAACAAGATTGCTTTTTCCCCCGCAGACATCCTGCTGCCCGTCGACTGCGGCCTGACCAAGTGGGCTGTCGTCGCCTGCGACCAGTACACCTCTCAGCCCGAGTACTGGGAGCGCGTGGACCAGTATGTCGGCGAGGCACCCTCTACCCTGCGTCTGATCCTGCCCGAAAGCAAGCTGGAGAGCGACAACGTGGAAGAGGAGATCGCAAAGATCAACCAGACCATGGAGGACTACCTGAAGGAAGAGCGCCTGCGCTCCCTGGACAACTCCCTGCTCTATATCGAGAGAAAGCTCACCAACGGCAAGACCCGCTTTGGCCTGATCGGCAAGCTGGATCTGGAGCAGTATGACTACTCCAAGGGCTCCGGCACCCCCGTCCGTGCCACCGAGGGCACCGTTCTGGAGCGTATCCCCCCCCGTATGCGTGTCCGCCGCAACGCTCCCATCGAGCTGCCCCACATCATGGTCCTGATCGATGACCCCGACAAGAGCATCATCGAGCCTCTCCACGAAGTTACCTCCAAGATGAGCATGGTCTACAAGGCATCCCTCATGGAGAAGGGCGGCATGATCTCCGGCTATCTGCTGGACAAGGAGCAGACCGAGGAGGTCCTGACCAAGATGGCTGCCCTGGCTGATCCCGATCGCTTTGCCAAGCACTACAACGCAGAGGGCTACCCCGTCCTGACCTTCGCTATGGGCGACGGCAACCACTCTCTGGCTACCGCCAAGGCCTGCTGGGAGGAGCTGAAGCCCACCCTGTCCGAGGCTGAGCGCGAGACCCACCCCGCCCGCTATGCACTGATCGAGCTGACCAACCTGCACGACGACTCCCTGGAGTTCGAGGCCATCCACCGTGTCCTGTTCGAAGTGGACGGCGAGAAGCTGCTGAGCGACTATATGGCCGCTTACCCCGGCGCACACCTGGGCGAGGGCGAAGGCCACCAGGTCACCTATATCCTCAACGGCAAGAAGGGCGTTGTCACTGTGCCCAACCCCTCCGCTCAGCTGGAAGTGGGCACCCTGCAGGCTTTCCTGGACAACTACCTGAAGGAGAACGGCGGCAAGATCGACTATATCCACGGCGAAGATGTCACCGAGGAGCTGGCTTCCCAGCCCAACTCCATCGGCTTCATCCTGCCCTGCATGGATAAGGACCAGCTCTTCCCCACCGTTATCTTCGACGGCGCCCTGCCCAGAAAGACCTTCTCCATGGGCGAAGCTCACGACAAGCGCTTCTATCTGGAGGCACGCAAGATCAAGTGATCTCCCTCTGATCAAAAAACGCTCTTTGCCTGCCGCTCTCTGCGGCAGGCAAAGTTCTATCCTTAGGAGGTCCCCATGGAACGACTCACCCTGCAGGCACCTGCGAAAATCAATCTGACCCTGGACATTCTGGGCACTCGGCCCGACGGTTACCATGAGATGTACATGGTCATGCAGTCGGTCTCCCTCTGTGACGAGATCACCCTGGAGATGGATGTTCCCGGAGGCATCCGTGCCGAGTCCGGCCTGGGCTATCTCCCCAGCGACAAAGGGAATCTGGCCGTGGCCGCTGCCCTGGCCTTCCGGGAGGCCACCGGCCAGACCTGGGAGGACCTGCACATCGGTATTCAGAAGAATATCCCCGTCTGCGCCGGTACTGCCGGCGGCAGCAGCGACGCCGCCGCCGTCTTGAAGGGCCTGAATGCCCTGACAGGGGCGAACCTCTCTCCCCGGGAACTGGCCAAGGTGGGGGAACAAGTGGGGTCCGACGTGCCTTACTGCGTCCTGGGGGGTACCGCTCTGGCGGAAGGCCGGGGCGAGATCCTCACGCCTCTGCCCTCCCTGCCCCCCTGCTGGATCGTCCTGTGCAAGCCCCCCTTCTCCATCTCCACCCCGGCCCTCTTCCGGGAGTGGGACAAGAAGAAGCGGAAGCTCCGCCCGGACACCAAGGGGGTCATGGCCGCTTTGGAACAGGGGGACCTGATCGGGGTGGCCCGCCGGATGTTCAATGTCTTCGAGGCCGTCCTCACCCCCCATCAGCGGCGGGAGATCGAGACCATCAAGACCGCCCTCCTCCAGGCCGGGGCTCTGGGGGCCACCATGAGCGGCAGCGGCCCCACTGTCCTGGCTCTCTTTGACCGGGAGGACCTGGCCCGTCAGGCCGTCAAGGCCCTGCAAGAGGACTACACCGATGTGTACCTCACCCAGCCTGTCTGAGGAATTTTTCCCCAGCCTGTGTATATTATGGGACAACACCGTCCATACTTTCGGTAAATACGAAGGTACGGACGGTGTTTTTTATGGGCAAACTACTTCGATATGTGGAAAACTTCCCCTGGCGGCAGGCGGCCGCCCTCTTCTGCGCCGCTCTTGTCTGCACCGCCCTGTGGGCGGAGGTCCAGCAGGGGGAACTGGCGGACAAGATCATCCGCCTCCATGTGATCGCCAACTCGGATTCCGCCGCCGACCAGGCCCTGAAACTCCAGGTCCGGGATGAGGTCCTCCTTCAGGCAGAAGACCTCCTGACCGGGGCTGAGAGCCCCCAGGAGGCGGCTTACCTTCTGGAGAATAACCTGACTGCTCTGGCCCGGACCGCCTCTCTGGCGGCCCGGGAGGCCGGACAGCCCTGCTCCGTCCGGGTCTGCCTGGAGGAGACCTGGTTCCCCACCAAACAGCAGGGGGCCCTCACCCTCCCTGCCGGGGAGTATCAGGCCCTGCGGGTGATTTTAGGAGAAGGCCAGGGAAAGAATTGGTGGTGCGTGGTCTTCCCCTCCCTGGCCATGCCGGCGGTGACCGAGGAAAGTGTGCCTGCCGGAAGTTTTACCGGGGAGGACTACGCCCTTATCACGGAAGCTGACCCGTCCTATGTCTTCCGGTTCAAGGCCCTGGAGTGGTGGGGGATGTGCAAGGGCTGGCTCACCGGAGAGGGCTGACCCTTGCCAGGAGAGGCTCCCTGTGCTACACTGTCAATAGAACCCAACACGAAAGGAGCCATTCCTATGACCATCAACTGGACCACCATTCACGTCAAGGACATGGAAGCCAGCCTGGCCTTCTACCACGGCCTGCTGGGTCTGCCTGTGGCCGAGCGCTTCGGCCCGCCCGAGCATCAGATCGCCATGCTGGGCCCCGAAGAGGGCACCAAACTGGAGCTTCTCTGCGGCGGACCTCCCATCCAGGGACCTGTAGGCGCCGGTGTCTCCATGGGCTTCACCCCCGACAACATGGGTGAGCTGCTGGAGAAACTGGCCGCAGCCGGAGTTTCCATCCCTGAACCCATGTCCCCCAACCCCAGCCTGCGATTTTTCTTTATTCAGGACCCGGACGGCTACACCGTCCAGCTGGTGGAGCAGCTGGGCTGAATCACCACATAAAAATCCCGCTGTGCTTTGAACTGCACAGCGGGATTTTCATATTCAAGGCTCAGCCGTGCTGACGTCCGCTGATCTCGGTGACGGTCAGGCAGAAGACGCAGGTCTTGGCCAGCACGTGCTCGGGGAGTTCCCAGTCCTCCCGGCCGGTGTACTGCTTCATGATGACCTTCAGACCGGCGGCTTTCTCTTCCGTGGTGGTCAGCTCGGTGATCTCGCCCTCACCGATGACGCACTGATAGGACATAGAGAAGTCACAGGCCTTCTCGTTGGGGTTCACCGCCCGGTTGGTGTCCAGCTCAAAGCCCGCATAGCCCAGGCTCCGGCACAGGTCCACCTTGCGGCCGGATGCGGCGCTGTGGAAGTAGAACTTCCGCACACCATCCTCATGTCGGAAGCCAAAGTTCAGGGGCACGATGTAGGGATGCTTGCCGTCGGCAAAGGCCAGACGGAAACAGTCACAGTGGTTGATGATGGCATCGATTTGTTCAGGCTCGGTAACGGCCAGGTCTTTTCTTCTCATTTCCATGGGTTTCCCTCCCGTATTTTTTATGATATACTCATTATAAAATCCAGGCGGCTCTCCTGCAAGAGCCACTATAACGCTTTTCATAGGAGCCACTATGCTATACATTGACCGAACCTGCGGTACGCCGCTGTATCTTCAACTCTACAGACAGCTGCTGGACCAGATCCTCTCCGGGCAGATCCCCGCCGGACAGCTGCTCCCCGGCAGCCGTGCCCTGGCCGCTGACTTGGGCCTTGGCCGGAACACCGTGGACAACGCCTACGGGCAGCTGGCCATGGAGGGCTATATTCAAACGGAACCAGGTCGGGGCTTCCGGGTCCTGGCCCTTCCTCAGCTATTATCCGATTCCTCGCCCCAGCCTGTTCACACCACGGCTCCTCCCCCTGCATCCCGCGTTGCCTATGACCTGATTTATGGACGGATGTCTCCACGAGATTTTCCCTTCTCTCAGTGGCGGAAGGAGCTGCTGGACGTCCTGGACGATGAAAGCCGAGGAGAGATCAACAGCTACCCGGACCACAAAGGGGATATCCTTCTGCGGGAGCAGCTGGTAAAGGAACTCTTTCAGTCCCGGGGTGTCACCTGTTCCCCGCAGCAGATCGTCATCACCTCCGGTCTGCAGGGTTCTCTGGAGATTTTGTGTAAACTGCTCTACCCCTCCGATGGCGTCCACGCATTTGAAGAGCCCAGCTATGACCGGGCACGGCTTCTCTTTCAGCAGCACAGCATTCCCATGGTGTCCATTGCTCTGGATGATGCCGGTGCTCTCCCGAGCTCACTGCCTGCCGACAGGCCAGTGACATCCGTATACCTGACTCCCTCCCACCAGTTTCCCCTGGGGATCCTCATGCCCATCCAGCGACGGTATGAGTTTCTGAACTGGGCTCTGGAGCACAACGCCTATCTCATCGAGGACGATTACGACAGTGACTACAGCTACCACACCAACCCTGTGCCTGCCCTCCAGTCCATCGACACCAACGGGCGGGTCATTTACCTGGGCAGCTTCTCCAAAAGCCTGTCTCCTTCCATGCGTATGGCCTATATGGTCCTGCCTCCGGCTCTGGCTCATCGGTACGACACCCATCTGAGAGACTACAACTGCATGGTCCCTTGGCTCATGCAGCGGACCCTGGCTCAATTTATGGCCAACGGACACTACCGCCGCCTGGTTCGCCGCTTGCGCACCAGATTCCGTAAGACCCATGACCTCCTGCAGCGGGAGATCCGCCAGCTTTCCCCGGACATCCAGATCATCAGCCAGGGATACGCCCTGAAATTCCTCCTGGCCTTCCCGCCCCATATGACCAGAGAGTGGCTCATGGACCGAGCCCTGGAGCAAGGGGTACGGGTGTACTCCCCGGAGCGGTTCTGGCAGGACCCCGCCAACTGTCCCCCCAACCTGATCCTCCTGGGCTTTACCGCCATGGAACCGGAGGAGATTTCCCTCTGTATGGAGCGGCTGAAAACCGCCTGGTTCCCCGAATAACAAAACACCCGCTCTGCCTTGACAGAGCGGGTATCTTTATGCCGTTTCCGGTATGGTTTTCACCCGGAATCCAAAATACAATACATGGAACACCCATACCAAAGCCAGCACAACGCGGGCCGCCAGGAGTTGATCCATCATCACGAAACCGACGGTCATAATGACAGTGACCGAAACCATGATGCGCACCTTGCCTTTTCTGGTCATTCCCTGCCCCTGAACGTAAGATTCCAGGTTATCTCGGTAAAGCTTGGTCCCTGTGAACCAGATATGCAGTCGTTCCGAACTGCGGGCAAAGCAAAAGGCTGCCAGCAGATAAAGAGGCACCGTAGGAAGAATGGGAAGAAAGATACCGATCGTCCCCAGCATCCCTACCAAAATTCCTGTCAACAGACACAACAGTTTCTTAATCTGCATCCTGATCCCTCCTCACCCGCTTTGGGTTGGCAGGAAACCAACCCCTCCTGACCCGCTTCTCCTGTTCAAAAAGTTCCTTGATGCTCCACAGGCAAGAAAACCCCGTAACACCTACCACCGCAGACAGGACAAAGGAGTCCAACAAGATCGAACAAATCAGAAGCAACAAACCCACAACCAAAAACAGCGGCCAGCATTTCTTCGACCAATGATATTCTGCCCGGATCACAATTGGATGGAAAATGCCAATGACCAAAAAGCTGGTTAATCCAACCAAAATACCATCGTACATTATGGAACCCACTCCTTTCTCCTTCCCTGCAGATATCATACCAAAACGAGACAGCAAGGGATGTTGCAGCGGCACCATCGCCGTGCATCAGGACAGATTCAGTATAAATTTTTACTGGCTCTACAGCAAGAGCCGCTTACAGACATTTTATAGGAGCCACCTTTCACAGGCAAAAGAAAAAGGACAACCTTTCGGTTGTCCTTTTTTGTGTTGGCGTTACCTATTTTTCCGGCCCGTCTCCAGGCAAGTATCTTCGGCGTAAATGAGCTTAACTTCCGTGTTCGGAATGGGAACGGGTGGACCCTCATTACAATCAACACCAACTCGCTGTCCT
>JAFVUT010000267.1 GCA_017502545.1 Ruminiclostridium sp. | reverse complement strand
CAAGGCACTGAATAAGCTCCATCAGTTCGACGGGCGCAGCAGTCTATATGCCTGGCTGTGCCAGATTGCCAAGAACACCTATTTTGACCATTGCCGTAAGCAGAAGCGGCTGGTCTCTGACGAGGCCCTGTCTGAGGCCTACTACACCGACGAGCTGGAGCAGAGGATTCAGGACAAGGAGACCGCCGCGGAGATCTACCGGGCCATCCACGATTTGGAGGAGCCCTACAAGGAGGTCCTTCTCCTGCGGCTCTTTGGGGAACTGCCCTTTTCGCAAATCGCGGCCCTGTTCCATAAGACCGAAAGTTGGGCCCGGGTGACCTACCACCGGGCCAGAGTAAAGATCAAGGAGGGATTGCCATGAGAATGCCTTGCGACCTGATCCAGGACCTCCTGCCCCTCTACCACGACCAGGTGTGCAGTCCGGCCAGCCGGGAGGTAGTGGAGAACCATCTGCAGGACTGTCCTGCCTGCCAACGGGTCCTGGATGCCATGGAGGGAGACCTCCTGACCCCGGCAGAAACAGAGGAAGAGAAAGAACTGCGGCCTTTGGCAGAGTGGTGGCAGAAGCAGAAGAAAAAGAGCCATTTGAATACCATCGTATACACCCTGTTTCTGGTGATCATCCTTGGGGTGGGATGGTATTTCGCTACTTGGTATGTAGACATCACCATTCCTGCGAATAAGATGGAGATATCCCATGTGTATCAGATGCCCGATGGACGCATTACGTTCAACCTCTATGTTGAGGGCGGTCATGAGTTTCGGCATGCAGAGAGGGGGGAGAACGGGGAACTTTATATTATTCCAAAGCGAAGCTTTCCTGGAACGCCTGACCGTGGGGATCCTCTGTGGTGGAATTATTACATGGATTTCTACCCTGCCGGAATTGAGAAGACCCCGTCGTCTCCGATGGCATGGTTTGAGCTGGATGAAGAAATCACTGCCGTCTATGTGGGTCCCGTTGGTGACGGCATCCTGGTTTGGCAAGTGGGGGATGATGTTCCCAAGGCTCCCCAGGAATGGGAAGAACTGATCACCCAATACCATACAGATCCCAGCATCGAATATCACGAATATGTTTCCAAGGATTGAATGTCTGTCATGAATGTGTATGCCTCCCTCGTCAGAGGGAGCCTTGCTGGCTGCCATGGATCGTTGAAGCAGAGGCGAAAGCCTCTGCTTTTTGTATACAGAAAATTATTGACAAACGATAATTCCTGTGCTATCTTCAAAATAGGAATTATCGAAAAACAATAATTCAGGAGGTGCATGACGATGAAAAACCAGCGTTCTTTTCTCGTCTTTCTTGGCATAGAAGCCCTGCTCCTGCTGGCCCTGGTCCTGTTGGGAGCTGCCGACGGCCTGTGGGCCTCCGGTATTCTGGGCTTTCCCTTCGTGCAGATCGGCTGCGGTCTGCGGGTCCTGTCCCTTCTGGGCGGGGCGGGGAATGTCCTGGCCCTGGTGGTTTATATAGTGATTTCGGCATCGCCCCTGGTCTATCTGGTGTGGCTCTGGAAGAAGCGGGAGCTTTTTGCTGAAGACTGCCTCCTGGTGGTCCTGAGTATCCTCACCTTCTTCACCCTGTACTACATGGTGAACCCCGGCCTCATCCCCGGCATCGCCGATTTCCTCTGGTCCGACGGCGGGGCCTTCTACCAGTCCCTGTACAGCGGGACCATCTATGGCCTGCTTTTCTGCTATGCCATCCTCCGCATCGTTCGCCTGCTGAAAGGAGCGGAAAAGGCAGCGCTGCAGAAGTATCTGGCCGTCCTTCTGCGGATCCTGGCGGTGGTCTTCGTCTACCTGGCCTTCGGGGCCTGTGTCCAGAACCTGCTGGGAGCGATAGAGAATCTCCGGGCGGGCAACACCATGCTCGTTGAGGGCTGGCACCCCATCCTGGGTCTGACATACAACGGCTTGGGTATCAGTTACGGCTTCCTGGTCCTCCGCTGTCTGGCCAACATGGTGCCCTATCTGCTGGATGTGGCGGTGACCCTGGCGGCTTTGGACCTGCTGACCGCCATGAAGGAGGACCGCTACAGTGAGAAAAGCATCCAGGCCTCGGAGAAGCTCTCCCACCTGTGCGTGGTGAGCTTGTCCGTCACCGTGGTGGTGACTGCTTTGCTGAATCTCCTCCAGCTCATGTTCCTGGGGGAACTCCACACGGTCCATATCAATGTATACGTGCCGGTGCTGTCGGTGGCCTTTGTCCTGGCCGTCCTGCTGCTGAACCGGCTCCTGGGGGAGAACAAGTCCCTGAAAGAGGACAATGACCTGTTTATTTGATTGGGAGGTGAGCCGCCATGGCCATCAAAGTCTGTCTGGAAGAGGTGCTGAAAGCCCGCGGGATGACCTCCAAGGAGTTATGTGCCAAGGTGGGCATCACCCCGGCCAACCTCTCCATCCTGCGAAGCGGAAAGGCCAAGGGCGTCCGCTTCCACACCATCAACCGCATCTGCTACTTCCTGGAGTGCGATGTGGGTGACATTCTGAAATTTGACGGCGAACTGGAGGAGGATGACGATGAAGATTAAATGGTTGCCCATCATACTTGCCATGACCCTGCTCTCCGGTTGTCAGCTGGCCCAGGAAGACACGGTTGTATCCGAGACCGAAGACCGTCTCATCGGTCTCTTCGTTACCAAGGACCAACGGGCCTCTGTGGATGCCGCCCTGGACGAGGAGGGCCGGTACTACGCCACCGTGGAGACTCGGACCGATATCAACCCGTCCACCGGAGAGGAATTTACCAACGAGGTCTACACCTTCCCGGACCTGGAGGGAATGTACTACTATTTCATCATCGACCGCTCTGACCCGGAGGTGGTCAGCTCCATCACCGGCCCCAATGAGGGTGTCTTTGACCAGGGAACCGCCTATGAATACACGGAAAACGTGGACCGTGCCAACCTGAAAGCCAGCTTTTACGCCGCTCGAGGCAGTGGTATGGAGTCTTTCCATGGAAATCCTATCTACATGACGGCAGACGGAGAGGTCTATGTTACCTCCGGAGGGGCTGGGATCATATTCCATGATTTCGAGGATGGGGGATCCATGGGCCATGTGAGTCACAGTCAGACCAGCACCATGACCGTCGGCGGAGAAACCGAGACTTGGGAAATTACAGCCAAAGCCGCTTTTGCCTACCGCAGTGTACCCCATACCATCGTTCTCCTCCAGATGGACGACCAGGGGAATTGCCTCCGCCGGACCGAGTTTGATCCCGGCCAGGCTCCCGAACGTCTGACCCCGGAAGGGGAGACCGCCTACTTCATCGTGGAGAGCTGGGGGACCAAGGCCAGCGGAGTGCCTGCCACCATCCGGGAGATCGTGGACCGGGATGAGGAGTATCTCATCACCTGGTACCTCCTGGACAACGGTTTCTTCAACAACCAGACCACCTATCTGGAATGGGAGGGCTGACCATGAAACAATTACTTTTGATTTCCCTGCTGTCCCTGGTCCTCTGCGGCTGTCAGCTGGCATCGGAAGGACCCGAAGAGGGGCAGCTGGTAGGGGCCTACTTCACCACAGAT
>JAFVUT010000266.1 GCA_017502545.1 Ruminiclostridium sp. | reverse complement strand
GGCAAGGTGGCGCTCTACCAGATGAGCTACACTCGCATATGGTGCCCAGGGCCGGAATCGAACCAGCGACACGCGGATTTTCAATCCGCTGCTCTACCAACTGAGCTACCTGGGCATTTCGGATGTCATACAACATCCGATTTGGCGACGCGGAAGGGACTTGAACCCTCGACCTCCGGCGTGACAGGCCGGCGTTCTAACCGACTGAACTACCGCGCCAAATCCATGGTGGAAACAACAGGGCTCGAACCTGTGACCCCCTGCTTGTAAGGCAGGTGCTCTCCCAGCTGAGCTATGCTTCCGTCTTTCGTTCGGCTCTTGCGGACCCGCAACCCCGAGCGACAAGATGTATTATATATGGGACAACCCGATTTGTCAACACTTTTTTTGAAGAAATTTCATCTTTTTCAAAATACTTTTCCGGCCCGAAACCATCGGTCCCGGGCCGGTCAGAATTCCATTACAGGGAGGCCAGCAGGGCTTCCAGATCGTCCTTTTCAAAGACGTGGACGGCGTCGCAGAACTGGCAGGTCATCTCTGCCCGGCCCTGACCCTGGATCAGGTCGGTCAGCTCCTCCCGGCCCATGCTGATGAGGGCGGTCTGCATCCGCTCCCGGCTGCAGTAGCAGCGGTACTCCACGGGGACGGTCTCCAGGATCTCCATGTCAAAGCCGCCCAGGACCTCCTTCAGCAGGTCTTCGGGGGAAACGCCTTTGCTCAGGTGATTGGTCACCTGGCCCACCTTGGCGATGCCCGCCTCGATCTTGTCGATGTCGGCATCGGAGGCACCGGGCAGGAGCTGGATCAGGTAGCCGCCGGCGGCTGCCACGGAGTAGTCCCGGTCCACCAGGACACCCAGAGCACAGGCGGTGGGGATCTGCTCACTCTCGGCAAAGTAGGCGGTGAAGTCCTCGGCGATCTCGCCGGAGACCAGAGGGGTGGTGCCCACGTAGGGTTTCCGCATCCGCAGGTCCTTGATGATGGTGATACCGCCGTTGGTGCCCACAGCACCGCCCACGTCCAGCTTGGCGGGACCCTTCAGGGGAAGGTCCACATCGGGATTCTGGACGTAGCCGCGGACATTGCCGCCACTGTCGGACACGGTAAGAATGGAGCCCAGGGGGCCGCCGCCATTGATGCGGACGGTGACGGACCCCTCCTTCTCCTTCAGGGTCTCACCGATCATGGAGGTGGCCATGAGGGTGCGGCCCAGGGCGGCAGTGGCCACGGGAGCGGTGTTGTGGATCTCCCGGGCCCGCTGGACCAGGTCGTGGCCCTGGATGGCCATGGCCTTCACGGGGGCATCCTTGGCGATCATTCGTACAATATAATCCATTGCGCTTGTTCTCCTCAGTGTATCATTCCGGCTTCCGGGCGGTGAAGAAGACCCGGTCCTCTCCCCCTTCCGGTTGGTTCAGTTTCAAATTGCCATGCTGGCAGATGTCCACAAAGCCCGCCTCTTCCAGATAGCGGGTGAGCTCGGCCATGGTATAGGCATACTCCTCGTGGACCTCCCCCTCCCGGTACCAGAGGTCATCCTCTTCCCGGTGGAAGACGTCCATGGCGTAGGTGCAGATCCGATCCACGGGGTCGTAGTCGGTCCGCCAGACGCAGTAGGCATCCTCGGTCTCGTCCAGGAAGATCCCCCCGTCCAGACCCGCCAGATGCTCCGGGGTGTGGACATCGAAGACGAAGAGGCCGCCGGGCTCCAGGAAGAGCCGCACACGGCCAAAGGCCTTCTGCAGAGTGGCAGGATCGGTCACATGGTTCACGCTGTCCAGGAGGCACACGCAGGCATCCACGGTGCCATAGAGGTCCAGGTCCTCCATGGCCTGACAGAGGAAGATGGGCCGCTCCTTGTCCTCGGGCAGCTCCTTCTCGAAGGTCTGGGCCAGCATTTCGGGGGAAAAGTCCACGCCGATGACCTCATAGTCCCGCTCGGCCAGGAGGAAGGACATGGTGCCGGTGCCGCAGGCCAGGTCCAGGACGGTGTGGACGGGCTTCTTCTCCCGGGAAAACAGGGCCTCTAAATAGTCCGCCCAGGCCGGGTAATTCACATCCCTGGTCATATCATCATAGCAGGCAGACAGAGAGTTGTAAGTGAATCCCATACCGCTCATTCCTTGTTCTTTTCCTCCTCCCAGAAGGCTTCCATTCTGGGCAGGATGGTCTGGTATCCCTCTGCCCCGTACTGGAGGCAGCGGTTGACACGGCTGATGGTGGCGGAGCTGGCCCCGGTCCGCTTCAGGATCTCCTGATAGATCATGCCGTCCCGGAGGTACATGGCCACTTCGATCCGCTGTTCCATGGCCTTGAGTTCATTGACGGTGCACAGATCCTGCATGAAACGGCGGCACTCCTCCACATCCTTTAACTGGAGCAGGCTTTCGTACAGCAGGTTGTTTTCTTCCTTGGGAGACTTCTTCATGAGATGCTCCTCCTTTGCGCCGATATACTTTTATATTTTATCAAGTTAAACTACGAATGTAAAGAGCATCACACCATGTTTTTTTAAGTTTTTTATCTGGACCGCTCCATCTCCTCCCGGAGCTTCTCCAGGGCTTTTTTCTCTAAGCGGGAGACGTATGACCGGCTGATGCCGCAGGCGGCGGCGATCTCCCGCTGGGTGCGGGGTTCCTGGCCGTCCAGGCCGTAGCGCAGGGTGACCACCTTGGCCTCCCGGCGGGTCAGACATTTCTCCACACACTGCCGGACCCTGGCGCAGGACTCCCGGGTGTCCAGGTTCTCCAGCATATCGTCGTCCACGCTGATGACATCCATGAGGGAGAGATTGCTCCCCTCCCCGTCGGCATCCAGGGAGTCGGACAGGGACACATCCCCCTGATACTTCCGCTGACTGCGGAAGTGCATCAAAATCTCGTTTGCTATCCTCCCCCCAATGCGTTTTTGATGCACTGAGGGGTTCAGTTTTTCCCAGGCGGTCATCCTCCATATCGTCATCATCATAATCCACGTCGGAGAAGTCCACCAGTTCCTCTGTTTCGTC
>JAFVUT010000265.1 GCA_017502545.1 Ruminiclostridium sp. | reverse complement strand
GTGCAGCCTTTGCAGCGCGTTTTGGAAATAATTGCAGTGAGTTTTTCTGCCTCTTCACAAGAAATAAGTGAAGTTTCGTAACCTTCGGTATAATTTTCCCTTGCAATAAGAGCACAGCCGTATGCACCCATAAGACCGGCAATGACCGGCCGGATCACCTCAAAGCCCAGCTCCTGCTCAAAGGCACGCAGGACGGCATCGTTCAGGAAGGTCCCCCCCTGAACCACGATCCGTTTGCCCAACTCATCCATGCTGGCCGGACGGATGACCTTATAAATGGCATTCTTCACGATGCTGATGGAGAGACCGGCGGAGATATCCTCGGTGCTGACACCGTCTTTCTGAGCCCGCTTCACCGAGGAATTCATAAACACGGTGCAGCGGGACCCCAGGTCCACAGCATTTTTTGCAAAAAGCCCCAGCTTGGAGAACTCTTCGGAGGAGTAGTTCAGGGCGTTGGCAAAGGTCTGCAGGAAGGAACCGCAGCCGGAGGAGCAGGCCTCGTTCAGGTAGATGTTGTCAATGGCGCTGTTGTGGATCTTAAAGCACTTCATATCCTGGCCGCCGATGTCGACGATAAACTCCACATCAGGCATGAAGTGTTGGGCTGCCTTCAGGTGGGCCATGGTCTCCACCAGGCCGTGGTCAATGGAGAAAGCCTTTTGGATGATGTCCTCACCGTATCCCGTCACGCAGGAACCACCAAATTCAATATGGGGAAACCGCTGGTAGATCCCGGTCAGGTATTCCCGGACGATGGGCACGGGGTTGCCGCTGTTGGGCAGATACATGGTATCCAGGATCTGGTCGTCCTCACCGATGAGCACGGCCTTTACTGTGGTGGAACCGGCATCCAGGCCAAGATAGACCTTGCCGGTATAACCCGCTAAGGTGCCGTAGGTCACATCTGCCTTTGCGTGGCGGGCGCAGAAGTCAGCATACTCCTCCGGGCTCTCAAAGAGGGAGGGCAGGCGGTCAAACTCACTGACCGACTCATAGCCAGACAGGTCGGTGATGACCTTGGCCAGGTCCATGGGATTTTTGGCGCAAAGGGCTGCACCCATGGCCACAAAGAACAGGGAGTTTTCCGGGCAGTGTCCCGTAAGCTTCAGGGACTGGTCAAAGCTCCGCCGAAGCTCCGGCATAAAGGTGAGAGGTCCGCCCAGGTAGAGCACATTTCCCCGGATGGGTCTGCCCTGGGCCAGACCGCCGATGGTCTGATTGACCACCGCATGGAAAATGCTGGCCGAGATATCCCGCTTATCGGCACCCTGGTTCACCAGGGGCTGGATGTCACTTTTGGCAAAGACACCGCACCGGGAGGCGATGGTATAGAGCTTGGTGCTCTCCTTGGCGTAGTCGTTCATCTCGTCCGGGGTAATGTTCAGCAGGGCTGCCATCTGGTCGATGAAGGCACCGGTGCCGCCGGCACAGGACCCGTTCATGCGGGCTTCCAGAGCTCCGTCCAGGAAAATGATCTTGGCATCCTCGCCGCCCAGCTCAATGACCACGTCAGTATTGGGTGCATATTTTTCAGCGGAGACCTTGGTGGCATAGACCTCCTGCACAAAGTCGATGCCGCAGCTCTCGGCCATACCCATACCGGCAGAACCGGAGATCACCAGGTTGTGCTGGGATTCCCCGGGGAAGTTGTCCTTGATCCTGGTGAGCATCTCCACCACCTTGGAAGTGATCTGAGAAAAGTGCCGTTCATAAGCTGAGTATACGATTTTTTCCAAATGGTCCATGACGATGCATTTGACCGTCGTGGAGCCAACGTCTAATCCGATTTTCAAATCATCACTCCTAAAATAATGATCGTATGTACTGTTTATTGGAAACCTTACTATTTAATATACAGTATCATTATACTATATTCACCAGACAGGTTTCAACAAAAAAAGGAAGTATTTGACACTGTCATTATGAATGGAATGTAAATAATAGCTGTTTATGCCTGTTCCTGCAGATAAATTCCGGACAGGTATTCAATGACCGATTCCATGGGCAGGGACAGCCATTTGTCCCGGTGATACAGAAGCTGCTTCCACAGGTCGGGGGCAAAGCCCTCCACGTCCAGCCGGACAATGGTCCCCCGGCGGACAGCCTCTTCGGTGACGTAGTCCGGCAGAAAGGACATGCCGATGCCGTCCTCCACCAGCTGACAGATCACATCGGCACTGCCGATCTCCAGAACGGGCTGGATCTCCATGGAATCCTTGGCCAGCCACTCATCCAGCAGACGGCGGTAGCTCATACCCTTTTCCGTCAGGAGGAAATCCTGGCTGAGAAGGTCCTCCTTTGTGAGGCGATTCCAGCGGGCCAAAGGATTTTGCGCGGACACCACAAAGTGGACACCGATCTTCTCCTCACCGGCGATCATGTAGTTGGTGTCATAGGTATGGCTGTCCAGGGTGCAGACGATATCCGCCTCGTTGTGGTCCAACAGCTCCAGCAGAGCCGAGGTCCCTGCTGTGGTCAGACGGATGGATATGTTGGGGTGGGTATTCCGAAATTCCGAAAATCCTTTTCTCAGCAGGACAGAGGCCAGAGAATCCGCCATGGCCAGCCGGATGACGCTCTTGCCTTGGTTTTTAGGAGCCGTTCCCTGGGACAGCTCCTGGCACATATGGCAGATCCGTTGGGCCTGGGAGAGAACCTCTCTTCCCTGCTCGGTCAGCCGGACGGTATGACCGATCCGGTCAAAGAGTCGGAAGCCCAGTTCTTCCTCCAGACCTTTGATCTGCATGGATACCGTGGGCTGGGAGTATCCCAGCTTTTCTGCTGCCCGGGAAAAGCTCCCGGACTCTGCCACCTGGATGAATGTATTCAAACTTCTCAGTTCCATAGTCCCTCACTCGATTATAAATACTAATATATTTTATAAAATCTATTGATTTGACAAATGTTGATTATTTGTTATTATAAATCAGTATGAAATTAAGTCAAGAGAGGATCGTATCCATGACAGAAAAGAAAAACGCAAAATTTGCCACCAAATGGGGCTTTATCCTGGCCTCTGTTGGTTCTGCGGTTGGTATGGCAAACGTCTGGGGCTTTCCCGCAAAAATGGGCTCCTACGGCGGCAGTGCCTTCCTGATCGCCTATCTGCTCTTTGTGGCCCTGTTCGGTGTGGTTGGCCTTTCCGCCGAGTACGCCATCGGCCGCCGTTCCCGCACCGGTACCCTTGGTTCCTATCAAAATGCCTGGTCCTCCCGAAACGAAAAGCTGGGGAAGGCCGGCGGTATCCTGGGCTGGCTGCCTCTGGCTGGCTCCATGTGCATCGCCATTGGCTATGCTGTTATCGTGGCTTATGTGCTGAAGGCCTTTTTCAGTTCCATCACCGGAAACCTGATGACCGTTGACACCGAGGCCTGGTTTGGTACCTTCTCCACCACCGAATTCTCCGTGGTGCCCTTCCATGTGATCGTGGTGGTGGGCACTCTGCTGACCCTCTTCCTGGGGGCACGAAGCATCGAGAAGACCAATAAAATCATGATGCCCACCTTCTTCATCATTTTCGTGATCCTGGCTGTCCGTGTGGCACTGCTCCCCGGCGCCATGGAGGGCTACAAGTTCATGTTCTCTCCTGACTGGGCGGCTCTGAAGGACCCCATGGTCTGGGTCTGGGCGATGGGTCAGGCATTCTTCTCCCTGTCTGTTACCGGAAGCGGCATGATCGTCTACGGTGCTTATCTGGGCGAGGAACAGGACATCGTTCATGTTGCCACCCGTACCGCCATCTTCGATACCATCGCTGCTATGGTGGCTGCCCTGGTCATCATCCCGGCCTGCTTTGCTTACGGCCTGGACGTGGGTGCCGGTCCTTCCCTGCTCTTTGTCACCCTGCCCCGTATTCTTCAGGATATCCCTATGGGCCAGCTCTTCGCCATCATCCTGTACACTGCCATGGTCTTTGCCGGTGTCAGCTCCCTCCAGAATATGTTCGAGGCCGTGGGTGAATCCCTCCAGAATAAGTTCCCCAAGCTCAACCGCAAGGTGGTTCTGGTCCTGCTGTGCGCAGTCTGCCTGGGCTTTGGCCTGAGCATGGAGCCCATCTTCAACTGGGGCCCCTGGATGGACATCGTCTCCATCTACATCATCCCCATTGGCGCTAC
>JAFVUT010000264.1 GCA_017502545.1 Ruminiclostridium sp. | reverse complement strand
TGCGGAAGTCACCGGGGAACAGGGGGCGGATGGAACGGTCGATGACACGGGATGCCAGAACGGCGGGCAGGGAGGGCTGACCCTCACGGCGCATGAAGGAACCGGGGATGCGGCCCATGGCGTACAGCTTCTCCTCGAAGTCCACGGACAGGGGGAAGAAGTCCACGCCGTCACGGGGACGGGGAGCGGCGGTGACGGCCACCAGGACGGTGGTCTCGCCGTACTTGACCAGAGCGGAAGCGTTGGCCAGCTCTGCCACCTTGCCGAACTCCAGGGAGAAGGGACGGCCGGCGATCTCGGTCTTGTAGATGTGGTTGTTAAACTGCTTCTTGGTGATAATGGTTGCCATATGCGACTCCTTTCTATCAGTCAAATGGTCGTGGCGGAGAGATTGCCTGATTTAGCACTTGAAGGCATGTCCGACCTTCGGGCATACGTTCAAAGGCTAAAGTGGGCAGGGATCTCTCCGCAGGGGGTTGATTTTGAAAAAGGGGCGGTGCAGTTTCCTACACCGCCCCATTCAATTCTCAAGCTGCGTTAAGCCTTGAACAGAAATTACTTTCTGATACCCAGCTTAGCGATCAGGGTACGATAGCGCTCGATGTCCTTCTTTGCCAGGTAGTCCAGCAGCTTACGGCGCTTACCGATCATCTTGTACAGGCCACGGCGGCTGTGGTTGTCGTGGATGTGGACCTTCAGGTGCTCGGTCAGCTCGTTGATGCGAGCGGTCAGAATAGCGATCTGAACTTCGGGAGAACCGGTGTCGGTCTCATGGGTGCGGTTAGCTTCGATAACTGCGGTCTTTTCGTCCTTACGAATCATGGGAAAGTTCCACCTTTCAAAATATTTCCCTTTGACTGAGTGACGGGCGGGTGTGATCCTGTACAACAGGCATTTGGACCCGGGACTAAGTCATGGGTTATGGGTGTGCTTTGCACACACGCTATGTAGTATACCACCGCTGACACAAAATGTAAAGGGTCATTTTTGCCAAAGGCCAGGGTTTTCAAGGGGATTGCCCCGTGGTTTTCGTTGACATTTTTCACCGTTGTCTTTACAATGAAAGAACCTTATGACGAGAATCCGGGAGGTTCCCATGAAAAAATTACGTATCCTTCGGATGGTCCTGCACAAGACCAAAGCCGACCGACTGGTGTTGGGCTTTGTGGGCTTTCTTTTGGTGATCGCCGCTGTGGTCTGGGTGGCAGAGCCTTCCATCCCCACCTATGGGGATGCCCTGTGGTTTTGCTATGCCGTGCTCTCCACATCGGGGTTTGGCGATTTTACGGCTGTGACCTTTGTGGGGCGGATCTGTGCGGTGCTGGTGACCGTGTACTCCATTTTCGTGATAGCCATCGTCACCGGTGTGGTGGTGAGCTTCTTTCAGCAGTCTGTTCAGGTCCAGTTCGAGGACTCCAAGCTCACCTTCCTGGACCGGCTGGAGCGGCTGCCGGAGCTGTCCAGAGAGGAACTGGAAGAAATGGCCCGAAAGGCCAAGAAACTGCGGTGAGGGTTTGATATGAAAGAAAAACTGATCAAGCGAGGGGTCTATCTCCTCTTCTGTGCCCTGCTGGGCGGGGCCATCGCCCTGGTGGTCTGGGCCTTCCTGCGGGTCATGGGCCTGGGCATCGACCTGCTGTGGCACACCATTCCGGAAAAGCTGAACTTCCCCCTGTATACCATCCTCCTGTGCCTGCTGGGGGGCCTGATTTTGGGCCTCTATAAAAACAAAGTGGGCAACTACCCCGACGAGCTGGACGTGGTCATGGGGAAGGTGAAGAAGGACGGCTTCTATCCCTATGATAAGGTCCCCACCATGCTTCTTTGCGCCCTGCTCCCCCTGCTCTTCGGCGCTGCCATCGGTCCCGAGGCCGGTCTCACCGGCGTCATTGTGGGTCTGTGCTACCGGGCTGGGGACAAGATGGCCTACACCCGAAAGGAACTGCGGGGCCTGTCGGAGATCGGTATCTCCGCCGCCCTGGGCGTCATCTTCGGCTCTCCTCTCTTCGGTCTGGCGGCTCCCATCGAGGAGCGGTCCGACAGCAAGGAGGAGACCGTTCTGCCCAAGTCCCACAAGCTGGTGTCCAACGTGGTGGCCGTCCTGGCGGCTTTTGGCACCTTCTGGGCCCTGGGCCAGATCTTCGGCGGCAGCGCCGGCCTTCCCCGGATCGAGGCCCCGGACATCACCAACACCGAGCGGCTGTGGGGCATCCCCGTGGCCCTGGTGGGCGTGGTCTTCGGCTACCTGTTCCTGGTCTTTGAGCACGGGACCCATCGGTTCTTCACCCGTCTCCAGGAGAAGTATCCCATCCTGGTGAGTACCCTCCTGGGCGGTCTCATCCTGGGTGTCATGGGCACGGTCCTGCCTTTGACCATGTTCTCCGGCGAGCACGAGATCCACACCCTCACCGAGACCTACCTGGACTTCGCCCCCTGGGTGCTCATCCTCACCGGTACGGCCAAGCTCCTGCTCACCTGCGTGTGTATCCAGTCCGGCTGGCGGGGCGGTCACTTCTTTCCGGTGATCTTCTGCGGCATCAGCATCGGCTACGGTGTGGCTCTGCTGTCCGGCCTCAACGAGGCTTTCTGCCTGGGTGTGGTGACGGCGGCCCTGCTGGGGGTCATCATGCGTAAGCCCCTGGCGGTCACCCTGCTGCTCCTGCTGTGCTTCCCCGCCCGGGTCATCCCCTGGCTCATCATCGCCGCCTACATCGGCAGCCTGGTCCCCCTGGGCAAGCTGGCACAGAAGCATTGAGCGGGGACCCCTCATCAGTCACCTGCGGTGACAGCTTCTCCCCAGGGAGAAGCCTTGGCATTGCCCGATAGGTAAGCCTTCTCCTGGGGGAGAAGGTGGCACGGTGCAGCCGTGACGGATGAGGGCGACAGTCTCCGCACATTATCTTGATTTTGAAAATAAGAAGGAGGTCCGCCCGTGGTTCAGGTGAAAGGCCGTAAGCTGTCCAAAATATCCGCCAAGCACTATGCTGAGCTGGTCTTTCGTTCCCTGCTCTTCCTGGGGGCCTGCCTGGTCTATGCCACCGACCTGGTCCGGGACCCGGAACAGCTCTTCGGGGATGTCCGGGCCATCCATCCCCTTCTGTGGGTGGTGTGGCTGGTCCTGATCGTGGAGATGGTCCTGCGGTTCTTCCCCTCCTCCCTGGAGAGCATGGGCTGTCAGAAGCAGTTCGGGAAAAACTACCAGCCCCGGAACGAGACGGCGGAGAGGGTGGACCTGAAGTCCTGGAAGTCCACCCTGGCCATCGTCCTGGCCTGGACCGCCCTGAACGGGGCCATCGGCGGTCTGTATTTCGCCGGGGTCATCGACGCAGGCATCCTCCTGCTGGTGAGCCTGGCCTACTCCGTGTGCGACATGATCTGTATCCTCTTCTTCTGCCCCTTCCAGACCTGGTTCATGAAGAACAAGTGCTGCACCACCTGCCGCATCTACAACTGGGACTACGCCATGATGGCCACCCCCCTGGTCTTTGTCCCCACCTGGTACACCTGGAGCCTCCTGGCCTGCGCACTGGCCCTTCTCATCCGGTGGGAGATCTCCGTCCGGCGGCATCCCGAATGGTTTTCCGAGCAGACCAACTGCGCCCTGGACTGCCGCCAGTGTGAGGAAAAGCTCTGCCACCATAAGAAGCAGCTGCGGCGGTTTCTGAAGGAAAATCACCCAAAAATCAAGGGATAAAATCACCCCGTTTGCCGAGCAAACGGGGTGATTTTTTACGATATGGGAGGGATCGGGTCAGAGACGCGGATGGTGATGGTGCGGGTAGATTCCTCCCAGTTACCGTTCCATATCTCGGTGGTCTCACCCACGGAGAAATCGTACACCGGGATCATGATTTCTCCGTACAACATCCGAGCTGAAACGGGGAAGGTGTAGGAGCCTCCTTCATAGAGGAAAGCGGCGTTTCCGGCCTGGTAGTGGTCGATGTCAGTAGGGGAGCCAATGGGGTCATATTCTATCCGCTGTTCCAGGGGGAACCAGGCAGCCTCCACCCGTTTCTCCGGGATAATGCTGGTGCATCCGGCGGCCCAGCGGAGCCTGTCCTGGACGGTGCGGATGTCCAGAATATTGGCGTAGAGGATATCCCCCACCTGCTGCAGGCGGACCTGGTTGGTGACGGTCTCTGCGTAACGATTCGGATACTTAGAATAACGGACCTTGGTTTGGATGTTAGGGTCCAGGCCCACTTCCATGGCCTCCAGCACCCGGGAGACCATCACCACGGCCTCTGCCCGGGTGGCCGGGGCCTTGGGGACGAAGGAGCCGTCAGGATAACCGGTCAGCACCCCGGCGTTCGTGGCTTCCCGGATGTATCCCCGGACCCATCCCTGGAAGGAATCCTGGTCGGTGAAGGGAAGGTCGTCGGCATCGGAATGGGTGGCGGGGTAGACCAGGCCCAGGGCCCGAACGGTCAGCACGGCGATCTCATAGCGGGAGATGGCCTGGTCCGGGTGGAAGTCATAGTCGGTGTAGTCCGAGGGGACCAGGATGCCGGAGTAGATGGCCGCATCCTTCCATCCCTGGGTGGTGAACCAGTGGCCCGTGGGAAGGACCAGAATGGGGGAATAGCGGGCGGTTTCGTTCCGCACATGTTCCCGGTAGCAGGCGTGGTCCTTCATCCACTGGACGGTCTGACTTTCTGGTTTGAGGCGGAGGGCAGCCAGGAGCATCTTGGTGAACTCTGCCCGGGTGATGGTCCCCTGGGGACGGAAAGTACCGTCGGGGTAGCCGTTTACCCAGAGTTCTTTCACGGCGGTTTCGATTTCGGCCTGGGCCCAGTGGCCCTCCAGGTCGGAGATATTACCCGGTGCGGCCAGGGCGGGCTGGATGACCGAGGTCAGCAGCATAGCGGCAAGAAACAGAGAAAATAATTTTCGTTTCATGGAAATTCCTCCTTTCGGTCTATATCTATCATGCAAGTCTATTATAGCAGACTTTCTAGAGAATGCAAGAGAAAGTTTATAGAAATAGATTTGCGAAAGAAGGAACCGCCTCTGGCTCAAGCCAGAGGCGGTTTTGCATGCTGTATTACGTCAGTATTTTGTAGCCTTCCTTCCGCAGGGCATCCAGCAGGCGCTGGCCGTGCTCCTTGCCGCTGACCTCGCAGACGGCGTTGAGGATGGCCTCGCCGATGTCCAGGTCGCTGTTCATCCGGTCGTGGTCCAGGAGGATGACGTTGGCGTTTTCCCGGGCGACGATGTGGGTGAACCGCTCCAGAGAGCCGGGGATGTCCGGCATGACGGTGGAGAACTTCAGATGACGGCCCCGGGTGACGAGACCCTTGGCCACCACCTTGTGGATGAAGGACACGTCGATGTTGCCCCCGGACAGGACGCAGCAGACCTTCTTGCCCTTGATGTCCACCTTGCCGTTGAGGATGGCGGCCAGGGGGGTGGCTCCGGCGGGCTCCACCACCTGCTTGGTGCGCTCTAAGAGCAGGAGGATGGCCCCGGCGATCTCGGCGTCGGACACGGTGACCATCTGGTCCACATACTGGTTGATGTATGCCATGGTGACCTTGCCGGGGTTCTTTACGGCGATGCCGTCGGCAATGGTGTGGACGGTGGCCGAGGGGGTGATCACGTCCGTTTTGAAGTTCTCCGCAATGGCAGGGGCGCCCTCTGCCTGAACGCCCACCACCTGGATGCGGGGGTTGATCTGCTTGATGCAGGCGGCCACGCCGGAGACCAGGCCGCCGCCTCCGGCGGGGACCAGGACCATGTCCACGAAGGGCAGGTCGGAGAGGATCTCCAGGGCGATGGTGCCCTGACCGGCGATGACGTCCTCGTCGTCAAAGGGGTGGATGAGCTCGGCCCCCTCGGTCTCTACGATTTCACAGGCCTTGGCGTAGGCCTCGTCGTAGATGGCGCCGTGGAGGACCACGTTGGCCCCGTAGCCCTGGGTGGCGGACACCTTGGCGATGGGGGTGGACCGGGGCATACAGATGGTGGCGGGGACGCCGATCCGGCTGGCGGCGAAGGCCACGCCCTGGGCGTGGTTGCCTGCGGAGGAGGCCACGACGGCCTTGAGACCGCCCTCCTCATACCGCTTCATGATCTTGTTGTAGGCACCCCGGACCTTGAAGGAGCCGGTCTTCTGCTGGTTTTCGTATTTTAAGTAGACCTCGGCCCCGGTCATATCCGAGAAGGTCTTGGAGGTGGCCAGAGGGACCCGGTGGATGACACTTTTCAGGCGGTCGGCCGCCGCCTGGAAATCGTTGATGGTAAGCATAGAAATGCCTCCTGTTTCTTCTTTGGCTTGGAAGGCTCCCTCTGACGAGGGAGCTGTCGCGAAGCGACTGAGGGAGAGATAACGATACCCAGAGGGTTATAGTGACCCTTCACGCTGCGGTATCTCTCCCTCCGCCTCGCATACGCTCGGCACCTCCCTCGTCAGAGGGAGGCGGATCAAGGAGAACGGCCTCAGATCTTTTTGCCCTTGCCCATCATGCCCTTGAGGACGGCAGAGACCATGTTCTGCTTCTGCTTCTGGTAGGGCTTGCCCTGGAAGTAGAGCTTCTCCACCTTCAGCTGGTCCAGCTCTTCCTTGGGGATGGCGTAAGGGTTCTTGTTCAGAATGACCAGGTCGGCTACCTTGCCCAGTTCCAGGGAGCCCCGGTCCTCCTCGTCAAAGGTGGTCCAGGCACCGTTCCAGG
>JAFVUT010000263.1 GCA_017502545.1 Ruminiclostridium sp. | reverse complement strand
CCCATGCTGTGACCCAAGAGGAAGTACGGCAGGCCGGGATAGGCCCCTTTGGTGATCTCGGTCAGCCGGTGGACATCGGCCAGAACGGTGCCGTTGGCATCCTTTTCTGCAAAGAAACCAAGGTCCTCCCGGGAGCGGACAGAATCACCATGGCCCAGGTGGTCATGGCCGGTGACCAGAAAACCCTGCCCGGCAAGCCACTGAGCGAACGCATCATACCGGCCCATGTGCTCCACCATGCCGTGGGTGATCTGGAGGATGGCCCTGGGCTGGCCCTCCGGGAACCAGCGGACGGCATGGATCCGACTGCCGGGGGCGTGGGAATCAAAATAAAAGTGTTCGGTTCGTGTCATGGGTACACCTTCCTTTAGTAGGGGGTATAGATCTCCGCAAAGCCGCTGCTCATGGTGGTGGAGCCGTCCTTGGTGATAAAGAAGGCCTCCACCCCCTCCAGGCTCTCGATGAGAGCCATACCCTTCTCGGTGCCCAGGAGCAGGCAGGTGGTGGACAGGGCGTCTCCCTGGGCGGAAGAGGTGGACAGGATGGTCACCGAGGCAAGGTCATTGTCCGCCGGGAACCCGGTAAAGGGGTCCAGGATATGGTGGTAGTCCACCCCTTCATAGGTGAAGTACCGCTCGTTGACGCCGGAGGTGACCACGCTGGTATCCGCCGTGGACACCAGACCCAGCAGGACACCCTGGTCCTGGTTGGGATCCTGGACACCCACGTTGAAGTTGGAGCCGTCAGGCTTGTCGCCCACCAGAAGAACGTTCCGGCCCAGGTCGATGATGGCGCGCTCCACGCCTTGCTCTATCAACAGTTCCTTCACCTTGTCGGCAATGTAGCCCTTGGCGATGGCCCCCAGATTGGCCTCCATCCCCTCCCGGGCCAGGTAAGCCCTGCCGTCCTCAACCAGAAGGTCCTCGCTGGAAATGAGGGGCAGTACGGCATCCAGTTCCGCCTGGGTGGGATAGTGGCCGCCGTTGTTGATGTCCCAAAGGTCGATGAGGGGGCCGGCGGTGATATCAAAGAGTCCGTCGGACAGTTCCGCATACTCCTTGGCCAGGAGGAGGACCTCCTGGGTCTCGGGGGAGATGGACACCCACTCCTTCCCGGCGGCCCTGGCCAGCTGGTCCAGTTCACTGCCCTCCCGGTTCACGCTGAGCATGTCCTCCAGGCGGGTGATCTCCTGAAAGGCCAGGTCGATGACCGAGATATCGCTGTCGTCATAGAGGGTGATCTCCACATAGGTGTCCAGCAGGAAGTTTGCCTTGGAGACCGGCTCTTTTGTCTGGCTGCATCCGCCCAGGCCCAGTATCAGGACAAAGGCGCAGAGTAAGGTGAGATATTTTTTCATGGGGGGTTCCCTTCTTTGGTTCAGTCTTTCTTCCATTATAACGGATGGGGCGGGGACATGCAAGGACCTGCCGCACCCTGCATAGAGTTTACCATCGTATCCGGAGGTGATGGACATGAAAGGTTGGGGACAGACCCTGCTGGGCGGGGTCCTGCTGGGGGGCTTTGCCCTGCTTCTCTTTTCCTTCCCCCAGGAGAGTGCAGAGGCGGCCAGAAAGGGTGTGCGGCTGTGTCTGGATCTCATCATCCCCTCTCTCTTCCCCTTCTTTGTCCTGTCCTCCCTGGTGATCTCCACGGGTCTGGCGGGATGGCTGTCCCAACCCCTGGAAAAGCCCATGTCCCTCCTGTTCGGGGTGGGCAGGCAGGGGGCTTCCCTGCTGGTATTGGGGGCGGTGGGGGGCTATCCCGTGGGGGCACGGACCCTGGCCCAGATGATTGCCCGGGGGGATGTCTCCCACCAGGAGGCCAGAGGGCTCTGCCTCTTCTGCAACAACTGCGGTCCCGCCTTTTTCATCGGGGTAGTGGGGGGCGAACTCTTCGGCTCCCGGGAGGTGGGCTTCCTCCTCTGGGGCACCCATCTGCTGGCGGCTCTCATAGTGGGGCTGTTCTGCCGCAGTCCCTAGAGACAAACCCTCCAAAAAACAGTCTCCTTCTCTCCCCTGTCCGTTCAGCAGCCGGAGGCTGTCCGGGGAGCGTTTCAGTCCACCCTGAACGTGTGCTCCTATGTGATCCTCTTTTCTGTTATCACCGGACTGCTGACCTGCTCACACCTTCTCCCGACCTCTCCACTGGGGCGGAGTCTGTGCGTGGGCTTTCTGGAGATCTCCACAGGGATCACCAGTCTGGGAGAAGCGGTTGCTTCTCCTGCTGCGCTTCCGCTGGCGGCCTTTCTGCTGGGGTGGGGCGGGTGCTCGGTCCACTGTCAGACCCTCCCCCACTGGCGGGAGGCGGGGCTCCCTATGACCCCCTATCTCCTGGCAAAGTTCTGCCAGGGCCTCCTGGCCGCCGGTCTGACCCTTCTCTTCCTGCGGTTCTCTCCCTTGTCCCTGCCGGTGATGGCCCCGGTGGAGCTCACCACCCCCGTCAGTCTGCTGGGCCGGGAGATGACCGCCCTGTGGGCCCTGGCAGGAGGATATGCCCTGTTCTCCGGAAAAAGGGGTGGAAAAAAGGGATGAAACCCGGTATAATGGGGTATCAACATCCACCCGGGAGGAATCCGCCATGCTGTTTTCCAAGTCCATCGAGCCCAAGTGCGCCTACTGCCAGCGGGGCAAGTCCATCGAAGGGGATTCCATCCTCTGCATCAAAAAGGGCATCATGGAGCCGGGAGATTCCTGCTCCGCCTTTCGGTATGACCCCTTGAAGCGGGTCCCGCCCCGTCCCATCACCCCGGATTTCAGCCGACTGAAGGACGAAGATTTTTCTCTCTTTGATGTAATACACCCTGACCGATTTCGGTCAGGGTGTTTTTTCATGCCGCGAAAGGCCACTCTTTTCCAGAAAAATAATCAGAGGGCTGTTGAGGCGGTTCGGATTCTGTCCCGCCCCAGGCGATCAAAAGGAAGGACCTCTCTTCAGTCCACCATGTTCACCAGGAAGATGGCCTGGACGGTGTCGTAGACCTCTCCCCCCGCCTGGAAGACAAAGAGGATGGCCGGACCGAAGTCACTATCCCAGGGGCGGCAGCAGAGGTAGTCCCCCTGCCAGTCCCAGAAGGGATCGTTATTTGCCTCGGGGTAGGCAGCCTGGACCTCCGCCCGGGTGCTCCCCACATGGATGCCCCGAGGGGTGACCAGAGCGGGATCCTCGCAGGTGATGTGGTTGGCGTGGCATCGGTCGTCCAGTTGGCTGTGATAGCAGTTCACCGTCAGATCGGGCCACATATGGAGCTCATACCGATCTCCCTCCTGGTAGATGGGGGCTCCGTCCCCCACTCCCATGGCCTCGATGACTTCCTGCCCATCTGGCTTGATGTGGCTGACTTCCGTGCCGATGCCCAGGGGTCGGTCCATCCCCTCCTGCCACAGGGAGACCTCCCAGGACAGCAGGCCCCAGACGGTCTGACGGATGACCTGCTCCGGGGTGAGCCCCTGGATGTAGAAATTGGGGGTGAGGACCTGGGCTTCGCCCCCATCAGAAGGCCAGAGAAGAACTTCCACCCCAGTTTCCATAGTTACCCACTGGACCTCCCCTGCCTGCTGGCCGTAAATGCTCCGGGTGACACCGTACAGGGCGGCCTCCCCTTCGGGCAGTTCGGTCTCCTCCAGCAGTTCTATAGAGTCCAGGCGGACATCCCCCACCTGGGGCTGACCCGGGGCCTCATCAGCCCAGTAAACTCTGGCATCTGTGGCCCCATAGAATGCCGCGAAGACCTCTTTGACCCGGTTGTCTTCGCTCTCCCCGGTAGAAAAGGCCACCAGCACCCCGGACAGGGCAATGACCAGGACAACAACGGCCATGAGGATGAGTGCAGGACGCTTCCGCCGTCCGGTGTGGATGTTCCGGACCCGAAGCTCCACCTCCCTGGCGGAGCCGGACAGGCCGGTGGACAGGGGGCTTTGAGGAATGTCATTGCGATGGTTCATGGATTTCCTCCTTTCCAGCCTGCCGCCGCATCCACGATGGTACGGCTGTAGGCGGCTCGGTGTTCTTTGGACAGGCTCTGCAGGACCCGCTCGTCGCAGTCCAGCTCGGTAGCCCGCTCTACCGCCCGGGCCATACGCCAGACCAGCGGGTTGAACCAGTGGAGGGCGCACACCCACAGGACCAGGGCCTTGAGCCAGATATGGCGGCTCTTGAAATGGGTCAGTTCATGTAGGATGGCGTAAGCCAGAGCCTCCCGGTCCATGTCCTCGGCGGGAAGAATCAGTCTGGGCCGAAGGACCCCCACCAACATGGGGGATCGAATGTCCACACAGGACCAGAGGGCAGGGCGTTTTTGCAGCTTCAAGCGGTGTGAGAGGTGATGGAAGAGATCACAGATCTCCTCCTCTTCCTCGGGCCAGCCCCATCGGCGAAGATAGGCCAGGAACCGACCATGGCGGACGCTGTTCCCCGTCAGGACGGTAAGGCCCCCCAGGAGCCACACCAGGAAAAGGATCTGGGAGCGGGAGATGCGGAACCCCTCCTCCCGCTGGGGTTCTGTCGGCTGGTCGATCTGAACAGGGTCCCCCTGGACTTCCTGGGGCTGGGTCGGAGGCGTGTACTGATAGAGCACCCGGTCGGCGGGGACCTCTACCTGAATGGGTGCCCGGGTCAGTTCCCAATGGTCCGGCAGAAGGGACATGGGCAACGCCAGCCGCAGACAGAGCAGCAGCCAGGCCAGACACCGCCACCGGGCGGCGTACTGCAGGCCACCCACCCGCTCCAGAAGGAGCAAGACCAGGATGACCATGGCTCCCCCGAAAGAGAGGGCCAGCAGGTCCAGCAAAAATGTCTCCATGGTCCCGCCTCCTTTCGGTCTAGTAAAATAGTTTTATACAGGTTTATTCTAACAGACCTTTATGTCGATGTCAATAGCCTAAAATAGCCCTGAAAGAGGGGGACCTCGATCAGGGCATATCAACGGTTTCTCTTCTATTGTGGTGTATGCAGGGGTGGGTCAGAGGCTTTTCGCCAGGTCTTCGATGATCCGGTTGACCATCTCCGGGCGGTCGGTGTTGGCGTTGTGGCCGCATCGGTCCAGCCAGGCCATGGGGAGTTTGGTGTTCTTCTGCCAGGCTTTGTTGTACCGGATGCAGGAACCGGCCCGGTCCTGCTTTCCGCAGATGAGCCGGACGGGACAGGGAATCTCATAGGGCAGGTCTTTCTCCACGGCCTCCGCCAGGATGCGGTAGCCATGTCCGGCCAGTTGGGCATACCGCTTCTGGTCCCCGTCGTAGGTCAGCATGATCTCACGCATGAGGGTCCTTCCGTAGTCGGTCACCGCCACCCCATTGGTCCCGGACTTCACCAGGGACTTCCAGGGGTAATTGCGATAGACCGGTTCCATCCGTTTCAAAAGCCAGAGTTCCCACCCGGTATAGTATTTCCGCTGGAGGGGGCAGGAGTCAATGGACACAAAGCCCTTTATGTAGTCCGGGTAACAGTGGGCAAAGGCCTGTCCCAGATAGCCGCCCATGGACTGCCCCACGATGACCGGCTTTTGGATGCCGTTCTCCTCTAAGATCTCCTTGAGCCACCGGGCCTTATCCATGAGACTGAACTCAAACCGAAAAGGCCAGGACTTGTTGTGACCGGGGGCATCCCACACGAAAAGATTATATTTCCCCTGGAAATATTCGATCTGTTTTTCAAACAGACGGTGGTCGGCGGTGAGTCCGGGCAGAAAGACCAGGGTGACCTCTGCCGGGTCAGGGATGCTCACCCAGTAGTGGATGGCTCCCATCAAAGTTTCATAGGTTTTCTCTCTCATATCGATCACCTCACGGGATAAAAATGCCGGAAGAAGGTCTCCCCTCCTCCGGCATTTCATGTAACCATTTTTGTGGGACGGGCTCTCCCGGCAAAATCTGCCGGGATGCCCGCAATTCATACCAGAGTATCCGGATGCAGACCAAAGCTCACGGCAATGGCGGCATCGATCTGATGCATCACAGGACCGTCCACCCGGCCCATATGCTCCCGCAGACGCTTTTTGTCCAGGGTGCGGATCTGCTCCAGGAGGACCACAGAGTCCTTGGGCAGACCGTACTGCCGGGCAGCCAGCTCAATGTGGGTGGGCAGACGGGCCTTCCCCGTCTGGGAGGTGATGGCCGCCGCAATGACGGTGGGGCTGTGCCGGTTGCCCGTGTCGTTCTGGACGATGAGCACCGGTCGAACGCCCCCCTGCTCACTGCCAACCACAGGGCTCAGGTCGGCATAAAAGATATCTCCCCGTTTTACACTGTTGTCCACAAAGCTCACACTCCGCCGGAAAAGTAGTACCCTGCGCTACCGACTATGTAACGCAGTACTATGATTCTCCCACGGACAGGCCTTTTTTATACCCTTGCAGGAAAAAAGCCTGGGCCGGGCGAAGATGCCCTCTCCCCTCAACCCATTGTATGCAGGGCCGGGAAGGACGGGACCATCAGATGTACACTCTGCGGATGCGCTTGGTGAGGACGCACAGCAGCTCGTAGGAAATGGTGTTCATGATGCCGGCACCGGCTTCCACAGGCTGGCCGTCGCCGTAGAGGATGGCGGTGTCCCCTTCCTTCACGTCGGGGATGTCGGTGACATCCACCATGCACATATCCATGCAGATGCGGCCGAACACGGGAGCCTTCTGGCCGTTGATCATCACGGTGATCTTGTTGGAGAAGCCGCGGCAGTAGCCGTCGCCGTAGCCCACGGGGATGACGGCCAGCTTGGTCTCACGCTGGGTGGTGTTGGTGCGGCCGTAGCTGACGGGGGTACCGGCAGGAACGGTGCGGACGGTGGCCACACGGCTCTTGAGATCCAGAACGGGGACCAGGTCGCACAGGTCGGGGTCCATGCCTGCATCGGGCAGATGGCCGAAGAGGACGATGCCGGGACGGATCATGTCCAGATAGGTGGCGGGGTAGAGCAGGGTGGCGGCACTGTTGGCGCAGTGGCGGATGGCGAACTCATAGCCCAGGCCCTTCACCTTCTCGATGATGTCCAGGAAGCGGCCGAACTGCATCATGGTGTACTCCTCGCTGCCGTCGGAGTCGGAGAAGTGGGTGAAGATGCCCTCTGCCTTCAGGCCGGGCAGGTTGACCGCCTCGAAGATCTCCTTGGCAGACTGCTCCATGGTCTCCTCGTGGCACAGGAAGCCCAGACGGGTCATGCCGGTGTCGCACTGGATGTGGATGGTGATCTCGCCGCCGGCCTTGACCGCCTCGGCAGACAGCTCCTTGGCGCACTGGAGGTCATAGCAGGCCTGGGTGATGTTGTACTTCACCAGATCGGAACCATAGATGGTGGGGGT
>JAFVUT010000262.1 GCA_017502545.1 Ruminiclostridium sp. | reverse complement strand
TCGGGAGTTTTTATTTGTTGAAGGGTTGCACATCCCCTTGGCTCTCCCAGAGGGAGAGGCAAGGGGGTTCGCCCTGTCAAAAGTCTTCCTTCTTCAGCTTCTTGATGGTCCGCTTCACCGAGGTCTTCGCCTGCTCCCAATCGGAAGGCCGGTTGGGGTCGGGCCGTCAGGTCAGGACCCGGCGGCTGCAAGACTATCTTTCCTTGGCCAGGTCCAGAGGACCGTCTTTTCGCCGGTTCAGGTGGGGGAGGGTGGCCTCCAGCCCCAGGATGACCGCCAGCTCCGGGTCAGGGGCCACGGTGGTTTGGATGCCGGTGGCATCCCGGATGGTCTCGGCCAGGCCGGGCAGGAGACTTCCGCCTCCGGTCAGGAGGATGCCCGTCTCCCGCACATCCTCCGCCAGATCCGGCGGGGTCTGCTCCAGTAGGTCCCGAAGGGCGGTGAGGATCTCCTCCACCACAGGCCGAAAGGCCCTCTGTACCTGGTCGGGGGTCAGGTCCGCCTCCCGGGGCAGGCCGGTGGTGAGACACCGCCCCTTCACGGTCATGGGAGCATCACCCATGGTGTGCTTGACCTCCCGAGCGGTCTGCCGTCCCAGGGCCAGATCGTGGTCCCGGCGGACCGCCTGGATGAGGGCCTCCTCCAATCGGTCCCCGGCGGCGGTAGTGCACACCGAGGCCATCACCCGGCCCAGGGCGATCACCCCTCCGTCGGTGACCCCGGCCCCCAGGTCCATCACCAGCTGGCCCCGGGGGGAATCCACCGCCAGCCCTGCCCCCACAGCGGCGGCCAGAGGGGCCTCCATGAGATATACCTTCCCGGCCCCGGCCTGGAGGGCGGCTTCGATCAAAGCCCGCTCCTCCACCGGGGAGATCCCCGTGGGGACGGCCAGCAGGAGCCGGGGCTTGGCCAGGCCCCTTCCCAGGACTTGCTTGAGGAAGATGCGGAGCATCTCCGTGGTGAGCCCCCCGTCGGCAATGACTCCCCTGGCCAGGGGAGTCCGGGCAGAGAGGGTGCCGGGGGTCCGGTCCAGCATCTCCCGGGCGGCCTGTCCCACGGCAACGAGCTGACCGGTCTGCCGGTGGGCTGCCCCCAGACTGGGTGCCCGGAGGACCACCCCCTGTCCTTTCGCTGCCCCCTGGACCGTGGCGGTCCCCAGGTCCAGGGCCATGTCTCGATAGAATCCCATCCCCATCGTCCTTTCCGGTTAAAATCAGGACAAGCATACCAAAAACAGCAGGAGCCTTTCCCACGAACGGTAGGGAAAGGCTCCTGTTTTCTCATTTTCTTGGGGTCCGGCAGAAGGCTGCCGCCACGATCTGGCTGGCTCCTGCCTTGCGGAGGGTACGGGCGGCCTCCTCCAGGGTGGCCCCTGTGGTTCGGATGTCGTCGATGATCAGCACCCGCCGGTCCTTCACCAGCTTGGGGTCCGGGACCTTGTAGACCCCGGCCACGTTGCTCTCCCGCTTTCGTCCGTCCATGAGGGAGGATTGGGCGGGGTTGTTCTTGATTTTCACCAGCAGGGGGACGGCCTGGGTGCCCAGGGCTTTGGCAGTCTCCTCAGCCAGGAGTTGGGCCTGGTCGTAGCCCCGCTTTTCCAGGGTGGCCTGGGACACGGGGACCCAGGTGATCAGGTCGTAGGCCCCGGGAAGGAAGAAGCGGATCTGTTTGGCCAGCACCGGGCCGTATGCCTTGGCGTGGTCCGGGTGGTTCTGGAACTTGAACCTGCTGATCTCGGTCCGCAGAGGGTCCTGGTACCAGACGGCGCAGACGCACCGGCTGACTTCGGTCCCCGGTGCCACCGCCTGGGTGGGAGTGAGCCAGAAATCGGCTTTCTCGCACTTGCGGCAGGGGTCCAGGCTGGACTTGTCCAGAAGGGCCCCGCAGAACTTGCACCGGGGCGGGAAGAGGATGTCTAAAACGGAATCCCAAATGGCCATGGTCTCACCCCTTCGCCAGTCTGGCCCGGAGGCCACTGTACCGCCGCTGCTGGCGGTCGTTGGCCGCCATGCGGGCCACCACCTGGTCGTCGCCCACCAGGATGAGCAGCTCCTTGGCCCGGGTCATGGCGGTGTACAGGACCCCACGGGTCAGGAGCATGGGGGCGGCATCCACCGAGGAGAGGATGACCGCCCGGTACTCGCTGCCCTGGGCCTTGTGGACGGTGATGGCGTAGGCGGGCTCCAGCTGGCTCACCATGTCGGGGGTGTACTCCGCCCGGTGGCCGTCGAAGTTCACCGTCAGGACCCCGCTCTTGGGGTCGATGTCCTCCACCTGACCGATGTCCCCGTTGAAGATGCCCATACCCACCCCGTCTCCGTCGGCCTCTTCCCAGAGGACGTCGTAGTTGTTCTTCACCTGCATGACCCGGTCCCCCACCCGGTACAGGGCAGGGCCGTAGGCCTTTTCGGTCTTATCCGGGGCAGGGGGATTCACGGCGGCCTGGAGGGCCCGGTTCAGGGAGTTGGTCCCTGCCGTCCCCTTGCGGGTGGGGGAGAGGACCTGGATCTGGTCGGGGGAGATGCCCATATTTTTGGGCAGGCGGGTCCGGCAGAGCTCCACAATGGTCTCCACGGCAGATTCCGGATTCAGACGGCGCAGGAAGAAGAAGTCCCCGGCGGGGTCGTTCACCAGGACGGGGCAGTCCCCCTGGTCCACTGCCCGGGCCCCCCGGATGATGGCCGAGGCGGCGGCCTGCCGGAAGATTTCCGTCAGCCGCAGGGTGGGGAGCCGCTGGGACCGCAGCAGGTCGGACAGCAGGTTGCCCGGCCCCACCGAGGGGAGCTGATGGGGGTCTCCCACCAGCACCAGGCGGCAGCCCCCGGGGAGGGCGGCCAGGAGGGCCTGCATCAGGACGATGTCCACCATGGAGGCCTCGTCCAGAATGACCGCGTCGGTGTCCAGGGGGTCCCGCTCGTTGTGGGCGAAGGACAGCCCCCCGCTGGCACTGTCGTACCGGGTCTCCAGGAGCCGGTGGATGGTGGAGGCCTCCGCCCCGCAGGTCTCGGATAAGCGCTTGGCCGCACGGCCCGTGGGGGCGGTGAGGGAGGTGCGCAGGTGTAAGTGGTCAAAGAGGGCCAGAATGCCCCGGAGGGAGGTGGTCTTGCCGGTGCCGGGGCCGCCGGTGAGAAGCATCACCTGCTGGCGGGCGGCGGTCTTCACCGCCTCCACCTGGAGGGGGGCGTAGGTGATCCCCTGCTCCCGCTGGATCCGGTCAATGAGCCGGTCCAGGTCCTCGGGGGGGCAGAGTTCCTCCCCCTCCATGGCCAGGAGCTGGTTGGCCACATAGGTCTCGCAGTCGTAGAGCTTGCTCAGGTAGCAGGCATCCTGTCCGGCGATCTCCTCCCGGATGATCTTGTGCCGGTCCAGGAGGCTGTCCATGACAGGGTCTAAGGTCTCTTCGGAAGAGCCCAGGAGCTTGGCGGCGGCGGGGAGGAGCTTGCCGTAGGGCAGGAAGACGTGGCCGTTTTCCAGGTTGTGGGCCAGAGTGTAGAGGAGGCCGGCCTCCAGCCGGAGGGGGTCATCTGCCTCGATGCCCACAGACAGGGCCAGCTTGTCCGCTGTGGGGAAGGGGACGAAGAGGGGTTCGTCCACCAGCAGGTAGGGGTCGGCCTTGATGACCGTCAGGGCCATGTCCCCGTACCGGCGGTACAGGGGCATGCCGATCTGGAGGGGCAGGTCGTGGGCGGAGAGGAAGTCCAGCAGCCGCCGCATGGCCAGCTGCATACACAGGGACTGGCGGATGGTCTCCGCCCGTTTGGGGGAGATGCCCTTGATCCTGGTGAGCTCCTGGGGGTTCTCCTCAATGACGGTGAGAACGTCCTCTCCAAAGGCATCCACCAGGCGGCGGGCGGTGGCGATGCCCACCCCCTTGATGGCCCCCGAGGCCAGGTATTCCAGCACGGCCTTTTCCCCCACAGGCATCCGCCGCTCCACCACCTCGGCGATCAACTGTTCGCCGTAGGTACTGTGACGCTTCCACTGGCCGTGGACGGCCAGACCTTCCCCGGGGCTGATGCCGGGCATGGTGCCCACCACCGTCACCTCGTCCCCGTCGGGGGTGTCCAGGCGCAGGATGGTATAGCCGTTCTCCTCGTTGCGGTAGATGACCGAGGAGACGGAGCCTTCCAGAAAGATCAGTTCAGAGGGTGCAGCAGTCATGGGCGTCCTTCCTTTGCAGGATGAGTGTGGCCTCTTCCGCCGGGCAGAAGAGCAGGGTGGGCTCCTTGCGGAGAAGGGCCCGGACGGTGTCCAGGCCCGTGGGGGTGAGCCCGGCATCCACCACCAGGATGGTGAAGGCCGAGAGTTTTTCCTCCTGGAGCCACAGCAGGTGGCGGAGGGTATGCTCCAATCCTTCCCCGTCCCCGGCGGCCGGGACCACGGCAAAGACCGGGATGGTCCCTTTTTGACTGGGGTGTATGAGGCGGAAGAGGAGCTTGCGGTTCAGGGTAAGTAACAGGGCGGCACAGAGGACCGCCAGAATGATCTCCACGGCCAGGGTCATAGAAACACCTCCGGGGTATTCTATGACGGGACACGGCGGGGTGTGCTTCGACGGTAAAGCGGGCCGTTGTGGGCAACGGCCCCTACGAGCGGGGAACTATGCCTGTAGGGGCGGATGCCCACATCCGCCCGGAAACGTGGCAGATAGCACAGCGTTTGTTATTTCAGCAGTTTTTTGAGATATCGTCCGGTATAGGAGGCCTCGCACTTTGCCACTTCCTCGGGAGTTCCCGTGCAGACGATGTGTCCGCCGCCGGCCCCTCCTTCGGGGCCCAGGTCGATGACGTGGTCGGCGGATTTGATCACATCCAGGTTGTGCTCGATGACCACCACGGTGTTGCCCCCCTCCACCAGTCGGTCCAGGACCTGAAGGAGGTTCTGGACATCGTAGCTGTGGAGGCCCGTGGTGGGCTCGTCCAGGATATAGATGGTCTTGCCGGTGGACCGGCGGGCCAGTTCGGTGGCCAGCTTCACCCGCTGGGCCTCACCGCCGGAGAGGGTGGTGGAGGGCTGGCCGATCTTAATGTAGCCCAGACCCACCGAGGACAGGGTCTCCAGCTTCCGGCGGAGCTTGGGCAGGTTCTGGAAGAACTCCAGACCCTCATCCACGGTCATGTCCAGCACGTCGTGGATGTTCTTGCCCTTATACTTCACTTCCAGGGTCTCCCGGTTGTACCGCTTGCCCTTGCAGACCTCGCAGGGGACGTAGATATCCGGCAGGAAGTGCATTTCGATTTTCAGAAGACCGTCGCCGGAGCAGGACTCGCAGCGGCCCCCCTTCACGTTGAAGGAGAATCGGCCGGGGCCGTAGCCTCTGGACTTGGCATCGGGGGTGGAGGCGAAGAGATCCCGGATGTCGTTGAAGAGGCCGGTGTAGGTGGCGGGGTTGGACCGTGGGGTCCGGCCGATGGGGGACTGGTCGATGGCGATGACCTTGTCCAGATGCTCCTCCCCCTCCAGGGCGGTGTGTTTGCCCGACCGGACCTTCATCCGGTTCAGGTCGGCACCCAGCCGCTTGAAGAGAATTTCGTTCACCAGGGAGGACTTGCCCGACCCGGACACGCCGGTGACGCAGGTGAAGGTCCCCAGGGGGAAGGTCACGTCGATGTCGGCCAGGTTGTTTTCGGTCGCTCCCCGGACCACCAGCTGGTGGCCGTTGCCGGGGCGGCGGGTCTTGGGGATGGGGATGGCCCGGGCGCCGGAGAGGTACTGACCGGTGAGGGAGTTTGGCTGGGCCATCACGTCCTCTACGGTGCCGGCGGCGATGACTTCGCCGCCGTGGACCCCTGCCTTGGGGCCGATGTCGATGAGGTAGTCGGCTGCCCGCATGGTGTCCTCGTCGTGCTCCACCACGATGAGGGTGTTGCCCAGGTCCCGCAGGTGCTTCAGGGTATCCAGGAGCATGTCGTTGTCCCGCTGGTGGAGGCCGATGGAGGGCTCGTCCAGGATATACAGCACCCCCATGAGGGAGGAGCCGATCTGGGTGGCCAGGCGGATGCGCTGGCTCTCACCGCCGGAGAGGGTCCCGGCCTGGCGGTTCAGGGTCAGGTAGGAAAGGCCCACGCTCTGGAGGAAGCCCAGGCGGGACTTGACCTCCTTCAGGATCTGCCTGGCGATCTGGGTCTGGGTCTCGGTGAGGACCAGCCGATCCACGAAGGACAGGGCCTCGTTCACCGGCTGGCGGCAGAACTCGTCGATGTTCAGCCCGCCCACCGTGACGGCCAGAGCCTCCTTTTTCAGGCGGCGGCCTCCGCAGGTGGGGCAGGGGCACTCGCTCATGCACTCCTCCAGTTCCTTCCGGGAGGCATCCGACTGGGTCTCCATGAAGCGGCGCTCCACGTTGTTCAGAATGCCTTCAAAGGCCTGCTGGAAGGTCCCCTGGCCGTCGGCCCGGGCGTAGGAGAGTTTTAACTTTTCTCCCCGGGTGCCGTTCAGGATCACATCCCTGGCCTCCTGGGGCAGGTCCCGGAAGGGGGTGGTCAGCTTGAAGCCGTACTTCTTGGCCAGGGCCTCAAAGTACATCCGGGAGATGGAGTCTCCCTTCACGTTCTGCCAGCCGGAGACGGCGATGGCTCCCTCCAGGATGGAGAGGCTGGGGTTGGGGATGACCAGCTGGGGGTCGGCCTTCATCTGGCTGCCCAGGCCGGTGCAGGTGGGGCAGGCGCCGAAGGGGGAGTTGAAGGAGAACATCCGGGGGGCCAGTTCCTCGATGGAGATGCCGCAGTCCTCGCAGGCGTAGTTCTGGGAGAAGGACAGGTCCTGCTCCTCCCTCACCAGGTTGATGAGGACCAGACCACCGGTGAGGGCGGCGGCGGTCTCCACGGAGTCGGTGAGACGGCGGGTGATGTCCGGGCGGATCACCAGGCGGTCCACGGTGATCTCGATGTTGTGCTTCTTGTTCTTCTCCAGGGCGATCTCTTCGGTGAGCTCGTAGGGCAGACCGTCGATGCGGCAGCGGACGTAGCCCGACTTCCGGGCGCTCTCCAGGACCTTGACGTGTTCGCCCTTCTTGCCCCGGACCACGGGGGCCATCACCTGGATGCGGGTCCCCTCGGGGAGGGTCATGATCTGGTCAATGATCTGGTCGATGGACTGCTGGCGGATCTCCTTGCCGCACTTGGGGCAGTGGGGGGTGCCGATCCGGGCCCAGAGGAGGCGGAGGTAGTCATAGATCTCCGTGACCGTGCCCACAGTGGAACGGGGGTTCTTGCTGGTGGTCTTCTGGTCGATGGAGATGGCCGGGGAGAGGCCGTCGATGTAGTCTACATCGGGCTTCTCCATCTGGCCTAAAAACATCCGGGCGTAGGAGGACAGAGACTCCACATACCGCCGCTGGCCTTCGGCGTAGATGGTGTCGAAGGCCAGGGAGGACTTGCCTGACCCGGACAGGCCGGTGATGACCACCAGCTTGTCCCGGGGGATGGAAATGTCGATATTTTTTAAGTTGTGGGCGCGCGCGCCTTTTACATGGATATGAGATAACATAGGTTGTTCTCCAGGGTATAGGGGTGTTGCAATACACTTGGCTCTCCCTCTGGGAGAGCTGTCGCCGCAGGCGACTGAGAGGGCGAATCTCTGCCGATATGGCAATATCGGAACGGCTCAGCCCTCTCCGTCACGGCTTCGCCGTGCCACCTCTCCCGGAGGGAGAGGTCATGAGGTCAAACCACCAGATCGGCGGTGGTGCCCCCCACCAGTTCCATGAGATCATCCGGCTTGACCTCCACCTGGTGGCCCACCTTGCCGGCGGAGCACACCATGGTGTCCACCAGGATGACCTCCTCGGCGAAGTAGGTGGGGAAGGACTTGCTCATGCCCACCGGGGAACAGCCCCCGTGGACATAGCCGGTGAGGGGGAGGAGCTTTTTCTGGGGGAGCATGGCGATGGACTTCACGCCTGCGGCTTTGGCGGCCTTTTTCAGGTCCAGAGACTCGGCTACAGGGATGACGAAGACGAAGTGCTCCCCCTTGGGGCCCTCGGCCACCAGGGTCTTGAAGACCTGGTCCGGGTCCTTGCCCAGAAGGCGTGCGGCGGTGACCCCGTCGGGGACCTCCCCCTTGGGCAGGTCCAGCTCGTAATGGGTGCAGGGGATACCGGCCGCTTCCAGCAGACGGATGACGTTGGTTTTTTCTTCTTTGGGTTTTGCCATGGGATCACCTCAGGTTATAGACGGAAATGAGGATACAGGCCAGACCCAGGATGACGCCTATGGTCATGGGCTCGCCGAAGGCCAGGATGCCCAGGATGGAAGCCGCCACCGGCTCCACGCTGGCCAGGATGGAGGCCTTGCCGCCGTCCCCCAGGGCATTGAGGCCCTTGGTGTAGAACATGTAGGGCAGGACGGTGGAGAAGAACATCAGGCACAGGGACAGGAAGATGCCCCGGCC
>JAFVUT010000261.1 GCA_017502545.1 Ruminiclostridium sp. | reverse complement strand
TCCAAAAGGCCTTCCAGCTGGCCCGTGAGACCCAGGTGGGGGCCATCAACATGGACCTGATCGCCGGTCTCCCTGCCGACACGGTGGAGGGCTTCCGGGACACCCTGGACCAGGTCATCGCCATGGACCCGGAGAACATCACCGTCCACACCCTGGCCCTGAAGAAGGGGGCCCGCCTCCGCCAGGAGGAAGTGGTCCTGCCCAGCGGCGAGGATGTGGCCCGGATGCTGGCCTATGCCTGGCAGGCTCTGGAGGCCGCCGGATACCAGCCCTACTACCTCTATCGGCAGAAATTCATGTCCGGCTCCTTTGAAAATGTGGGCTGGTGCAAGCCCGGCTACGTGAATGAATATAATATCTGCATGATGGAGGAGCTCCACACCGTCCTGTCCCTGGGGGCGGGCGGCGTGACCAAAAACGTGGGGGGCGGCACCGTTCAGCGGATGGCCAACCCCAAGTACCCCCAGGAATACATCAAAACCATCCAGGACATTGTGGAGGAAAAAACCGCCTGGTCCTGGTAAAAATGTGACCTCTGTCCTTGACCCGCCTGAAAGGAGGCTGTATCATGGCTAACCATATCCCTCCCACCTGTGAAGAGCCCGTGGGCTATCAGCTCAGGGAGATCAACCGCCGCATCGACCAGGACGTAAAGGGTTTCCTGGAGGAGACCGACGCCCAGTACGCCGCCAAGGTCAGCGCTGCGGCCGACGTGATCCTGAACAACCTGAAGCACAGCCCCATCGTCCTGCTGTCCGGCCCCTCGGGCTCCGGCAAGACCACCACCGCCCTGAAAATCAAGGAAGAACTGGAGAAGCGGGGCGTCCGCTCCCACACCATCTCCATGGACAACTACTTCAAGACCCTCAACCCCAAGACCGCCCCCCGGACGGCAGACGGGATGATCGACTTTGAGTCCCCCGAGTGCATGGACATGGACCTCCTGCGCCATCACTTTGCCCTGCTGTCCAAGGGTGAGACCATCCGGGTGCCCAAGTTCGAGTTTGCCCGCCAGATGCGCAGCGTCCATGTGGGTACCCCCCTCCGCCTGGGCAAGAACGAGGTGGCCATCTTTGAAGGCATCCACGCCCTGAACGACGACTGCGCCGGCCGCTTCCCCCAGGCCGCCTGCCTGTATATCTCTGCCCGGTCCGACGTGCTGGACGGCCAGGACCTGATCTTCAAGCGCACCTGGATGCGCCTGTGCCGCCGGTCCGTCCGGGACTACAACTTCCGGGGCACCAGCGTGCCGGAGACCATGGACATGTGGGCCAATGTCCGCCGGGGCGAGAAGCTCTATATCTCCCCCTTCAAGGACCGGGCCAACTACAAGTTCGACTCCTCCCTGGCCTACGAGGTCTCTGTCATGCGCCATTACGCAGAGCCCCTCATGGAGGCCATCCCCCCGGAGAACATCCGCCGGCCGGAGCTGCTGGAGCTGTGCAAGGCCTTTGACCACTTCACCCCCATTGACCCCGCCCTGGTCCACCCGGACTCCCTCCTGAGAGAGTTCATCGGCGGCGGCAGCTACGACTACGATTGACCCCGTTGATCCTAAGGCATTCGCCTATCATCATACAACCTATACTATTTACGAAAGGAAGTATTACCCATGTCTGAAAC
>JAFVUT010000260.1 GCA_017502545.1 Ruminiclostridium sp. | reverse complement strand
GCTGCCGGTTTTATGATTTTTAGAATGAAAGGAAGATAAAGATGAAACAAACCTACACCTCTTACGATCAGCTGCCGTTGACCCTGCAGGCTGATGATGTAGCCGCTGTCCTGGGGATCTCCCGGGGCGGTGCCTATACCCTGATGCATTAGGCGGGGTTCCCCACGATCCGCATTGGAAAGCGGATGGTTGTCCCCAAAGACAAATTTTTACAGTGGATGGACGAGCAGGCTTCGGCCTAAAAAAAGACCGCCGACCGGATGATTTCCGGTCGGCGGTTCAGCGTAAACTATGTCATCTGGCGGGCGAATATGGTATAATAAAGGTGTAAAACGCCTGTGCCAGAGAAAGGAGTAACAATGGCAAGAAAACGGGCAAACGGAGAGGGAAATCTCCGGCAGAGAGCCAACGGAAGCTGGGAACTGACCATTATGGACGGTTTCCGGAACGATGGCAGACGAAACAGCAAATCCTTTTATGGCAAGAGCCAGCGCGAGGTCAAGGCCAAGGCGAAAGCCTACCTGGATGCCAAAGGGGAAGGACTGGAAGTGGATGTTAATTATTCTTTTGGTGAGTGGGCAGACCTGTGGTTTGAAGGCCATAAGGACAACGTCAAACCTACCACCCAGGAGAACTACCGGTACACCCTGCGCATCCTGAAGGACTTCTTCGGGAACAAAAAGATCCGGGATATCAAGCCTTTTGATGTGGAGCGGATGCTGAAGACCCTGCAGAAAGAGGGGCGGTCGGTCTCCTGCCTGGCGCAGTGCAGGGGCATGCTGTTTCAGATCATGAACAAGGCGGAGGCCAATGACCTTGTCCGAAAGAATCCGGTGCGGTTTGCAGAGAAGATGCGGCACCAGGAGCCGGTAAAGCGGAAGGAGGCCTTTACGGCGGAAGAAGTTTCTGTTTTGATGGAACGCCTGCCCCGAGACCGAATCGGCATGAGCATTCGGCTGATGCTGGGGACAGGGATGCGGACTCAGGAACTTCTGGCGCTGGAACCACGGCATATCCGGGAGGACGGTTCGGAGATACGGATCGAGCAGGCCATCAACATGCAGAAGGGAACGGCTGTCATCGGGACACCCAAATCCCGGGACAGTTACCGTACCATTCCGGTGCCGGGAAACCTGCGCTGGTGTGCGCTGGGGCTTCGTCAGACGGACAAGACTTACATCTGGGAGCAGAAGAAGGCGGGGCAGCCATGCAATCCATCCTACTTCCGCAAGCAGTTCCGGCAGGCGCTGGAGGCCATTCCGGAGGTGCGAGTCCTGACGCCCCACAGCTGCCGGCACACCTATGTGAGCCAAATGCAAGCGCTGGGTGTGGACTTGGCTACCATCCAGAGCATCGTGGGTCATGCAGACCTGGACATGACCAAGCACTATCTCCACGTGCAGGAGTCCATCCGTCAGGACGCCGTCGAGCGGTTCAGCAAGGCTTTTTCTGGCGGTCAGGAGCCCCCGGAGAGACCGGATGAGCCGGAAGAGGGGAGAGGAAACGTTATTTTCTTCCCCAATGTGGGCTGATGTGACGTTCTGTCCAGGGTGTATCAGGGTGATTCCGGTACGCATTCCGGTACGAAAAGTTCCGCGAAAACCGGGTGTTCCGCGGTGTTCTGAAAAGGTTCGGAGTTCAGGGCCAAAACTGGCGAAAAACAAAAGAAAAGACCTGAAACCGTTAAGATTTCAGGTCTTCCATGGTGGAGATAAGCGGGATCGAACCGCTGACCTCTTGAATGCCATTCAAGCGCTCTCCCAGCTGAGCTATACCCCCATATGCAGTTGCGTTCCTCTCGGAACGAAAATTATCATAGCAGATGGGGGCGGGAATGTCAAGAGGTTTTTGAAAAATATTTCAAAACTTGGTTTAGCGGCTCATGGAGTCAAAGGCGTTCTCCATGTCCCGGACGGTCCGGTTCACGAAACGGCGGATCTTCCGCTCATTGGCCTTGGCCCGCATACCGATACAGGTGCCGGCGGCCATGCCCAGGGCCATGCCGGTCCAGAAGTTGCTGCAGCACATAGGAGGTCCTCCTTTCGGTGAAATTGTCTCAGGGAGACGGGATTAGTTTGTCCCTCTTTTCAAGAAAATTCGTTGCTAAAAAATGTGAGACATTATATAATAAACTATTCTACTTCGAACTTTGGAGGTCCTCATGACCAAGATCTATCTCATCCGGCATGCCGAGGCCGAGGGCAACCTCTACCGCCGCATGCACGGCCACTATAACAGCCTCATCACCGACAACGGCTACCGCCAGATCCAGGCCCTGGCGGAGCGATTCCGGGACATTCCCATCGATGCGGTCTACTCCAGCGATCTCTTCCGCACCATGACCACCGCCCGGGCCATCTGCGACACCAAGAACCTGCCCCTGACCACCCGCCCCGACCTGCGGGAGATCCACATGGGGGACTGGGAGGACCGGACCTTTGCGGCCATCTCCATGGTGGAGCCCGAGATGATGGGCTACTTCGCCCAGTCCTCGCCCCTCTACCGGGCCCCCAACGGGGAGAGCTTCCAGGAGGTCCGGGACCGTGGATCCGCCGCCATCCTGGACATCGCCGCCCAGCACGAGGGCCAGACCGTGGCCATCTTCGCCCACGGCACCCTCATCCGCAACAGCCTGGCGGCCTTCCAGGGCATCGGCCCCGAGGGGATGCACAAGATGAAGCACAGCGACAACACCGCCGTGGCATACTTAGAGGTGGAGAACGGCAAGGCCAACGTGATCTTTGCCGATGACAACTCCCATCTGTCCGAGGAGATCTCCACCCTGGCCCAGCAGCACTGGTGGAAGGGGGACACCAAGAAGGTGGACGTGAACCTGTGGTTCCGTCCCGCCGACCTGAACGACCCCAACCACCGGGACTTCTATCTGGCCTGCCGCCAGGAGGCCTGGGAGAACCTCTACGGTCAGCTGGACCAGTATGATGGCCCCGCCTTCCTGGCCGAGGCCCGGGAGGTGTGGGAGAAGTATCCCCAGAGCATCCAGATCGGCATGAAGGGCAAGCGGCCCGCCGGTCTGGTCCAGGTGGACCCCGACCGCCCCGGGGGCTACATCTCCTTTCTGTACCTGACCCCCAAGGACCGGGGGAACAACGTGGGGGTTCAGCTCCTGGGCAAGGCCATCAGCATCCTGCGGCCCCTGGGCCGGGAGGTCCTGCGGCTGGTCTGCTCGGAAAAGAACCAGGCCGCCCTGGGCTTCTACAGGAAGTACGGCTTCCAGGTGGTGGGCACCACCCCCGGGGCCTACAACGACCTGTACGAGATGGAAAAATACATCGGCTATGAAAGACGAGGGGATCTGTTTTGAAGACCTTCAAAGAATTCCTGCCCATTTCCAAAGAGGATATGCTGGACCGGGACTGGCACTACTATGACTTTTTGCTGATCACCGGCGATGCCTACGTGGACCACCCCTCCTTCGGCACGGCCATCATCAGCCGTGTTCTGGAGGACGAGGGCTACCGGGTGTGCATCCTGGCCCAGCCCGACTGGCGGAAGAACGACTCCTTCACCATCTTCGGCAAGCCCCGGTACGGGGTCCTCATCAACGGCGGCAACATCGACTCCATGGTGGCCCACTACACCGCTGCCCGGAAGCGCCGCCACGACGATGCCTACTCCCCCGGCAACCGGGCGGGATACCGCCCCGACCGGGCCACCATCGTCTATGCCAATAAGATCCGGGAAGTGTATGGGGACATCCCCGTCGTCATCGGTGGCCTGGAGGCCTCCCTTCGCCGGTTCGCCCACTACGACTACTGGGAGGACAAGGTCCGCCGGTCCATCCTCTTCGACGCCCAGGCCGACCTGCTGGTCTACGGCATGGGCGAGCGGGCGGTGAAGGAGATCGCCGCCCTTCTGGCCAAGGGGACCCCCGTCCGGGAGATCACCCAGGTCCGAGGGACCTGTTACCCCTCCAATACCCCCGATATCTGTGGATACCCTGCCATCCGGGTGGCCTCCTACGAGGAGGTGGCCCGGGACAAGAGGGCCTACGCCGCCGCCAACCTGGTGGAGTACGACGAGCACGACCCCGTCCGGGGCAAAGGGGTCATCCAGCCCCACGGGGACCAATACCTTATATATAATCCTCCCGCCATGCCCCTGACCACGGCCGAGCTGGACCATGTGGCAGAACTCCCCTATATGCGGGAGCCCCACCCGGTCTACGACAGCATGGGGGGCGTGCCCTCCATCGAGGAGGTCCGGTTCTCAGTCATCCACAACCGGGGCTGCTTCGGTGCCTGTAAGTTCTGCTCTCTGGCCTTCCACCAGGGGCGGATGGTCACCTCCCGCAGCCACGAGAGCGTCATCCGGGAGGTCACCGAGCTCACCCGGCACCCCGGCTTCAAGGGGTATATCCACGACGTGGGCGGTCCCACCGCCAACTTCCGCCGGCCCTCCTGCCAGAAGCAGCTCAAGCACGGCCTGTGCAAGAAGCGGGACTGCCTGGCCCCCGAGCCCTGTCCCAACCTGGATGCCGACCACAGCGACTACCTGAAGCTCCTGCGGAAGTTAAGGGAGATCCCTGGCATCAAGAAGATCTTCATCCGCTCCGGCATCCGGTTCGACTACCTGCTGGAGGATAAGAACGGGGAGTTCTTTGCCGACCTGGTCAAGCACCACATCAGCGGCCAGCTGAAGGTGGCCCCCGAGCACTGCGTGGGCCATGTGCTGGACCACATGGGCAAGCCCCACATCGGGGCCTATGAGAGGTTCAAGACCAAGTACGAGCGGCTGAACCAGAAGTACGGCAAGAACCAGTTCCTGGTGCCCTACCTCATGTCCTCCCACCCGGGCTGCACCCTGAACGATGCCATCTCCCTGGCCTCCTGGCTGAACAAGACCGGCCGCCAGCCCGAGCAGGTCCAGGACTTCTATCCCACCCCCGGCACCATCTCCACCTGTATGTACTACACCGGCCTGGACCCCCGGACCATGAAAGAGGTCTATGTGCCCAAAAATCCCCATGAAAAAGAGCTCCAGCGGGCCTTGCTCCAGTGGAAGCGGCCGGAGAAGCGGCGGCTGGTGATGGAGGCCCTCCACAAGGCCGGCCGGGAGGATCTCATCGGCTACGGACCGGACTGCCTCCTGCGTCCCATCCGCCCTGTGAAGGCTGAGGCCCCAGAAAAGAAGGGTGTCAAGGTTGACAGGAAAGGCGGCAAGGCCGTCCCCAGGGATGCCCGGAAGGGCAGGGGAGAGGGCAAGCCCCCTACCCGCCAGGGTAAGGCCCAAGCAAAGAAAAAGCGGTAAAAAAATGTCTCCTCCTGGTGAGGAGACATTTTTTACCCAAAGGCAATGAACTTGATGGGATGAAGAAAAGTTGCCTTTCCTTTGTCAAGTTGACAGTTCGTCTTTGGTTCTCTGCTTTTTTGCTGTATTAGGCAAAATTATACCCCCAGGATTGTTTATTTTTAGTCTTGACACATAGCAGGGGGAATCACTATAATAGGTGTCAATCTTGAGAAAACAGAAGGAACACACCATTTTTTCAGGAACAGAGATCGACCACTGATCTCTGAGTAATTAAGGAGGAAAACACACATGAAACTGAAGAAGATTCTTGCTCTGACCCTGGCTCTGGCCATGTCCGCAAGCCTGTGCGCCTGCGGCGGCGGTTCCGACGAGCCCGCTCCCGAGGCTGAAGGCGGCGAAGAAGCTGCTGCTACCCTGAAGATTGGCGGCATCGGCCCCCTGACCGGCGCTGTTGCTACCTACGGCGTTGCTACCCAGCGCGGCGCTCAGATCGCTGTTGACGAGATCAACGCCATGGAAGACAAGGCATTCACCATCGAGTACGATTTCCAGGACGACACCGGCGTTGCTGAGACCGCAGTCGCAGCTTACAACACCCTGAAGGACTGGGGCGTCGACGTCATCTACGGCACCACCACCACCGGTCCCTGCGTCACCATCGCTTCCGAGACCAATGCTGATCGTATCTTCCAGCTGACTCCCTCTGCATCTTCCCCCGACGTCACCGCTGGCAAGGACAACGTCTTCCAGATGTGCTTCACCGACCCCAACCAGGGCGTGACCGCAGCCAACTACGTCAAGGACACCGGTCTGGCCACCAAGGTCGGCGTCATCTACAACAACGGCGACGCATACTCCACCGGCATCGCACAGGGCTTCATCAACCAGTGCTCCGCTCTGGGTCTGGAAGTCGTCACCGAGCAGACCTTCCCCGCTGACACCAACACCGACTTTAACGTCCAGCTGACCGCCTGCAAGGACGGCGGCGCTGAGCTGGTCTTCATGCCCATCTACTACACCCCCGCTTCTCTGGTCCTGACCCAGGCTGACGCTATGGGCTACGATCCCATCTTCTTCGGCGGCGACGGCATGGACGGCATCCTGAACATCGAAGGCTTCGACACCGCTCTGGCAGAGGGCCTGCTGCTGCTGACCCCCTTCAACGCTGCTTCCGAGGAAGCTGCCGGCTTCGTGGCCAAGTACCAGGAAGCTTACGGCGAGGTCCCCAACCAGTTCGCAGCTGACGGCTATGACTGCATCTATGCTATCTACAACGCAGTCCAGCAGATCGAGGGCGCTCTGGAGATGGACCAGGCTGCTCTGTGCGACGCTCTGATCGCAGTCTTCACCAGCGCTGACTTCTCCGTGGACGGTCTGACCGGCGCAGGCATGACCTGGCAGGCAAACGGCGAGGTCGCCAAGGAAGCTCTGGTCGTTGCTGTTCAGGAAGGCGCATACGTCGCTCAGTGATCCCCTGAACCTTTACACAACAGCATGAATCCCGGGAGGGCTGCCGGCGCGGTCCGGCAGCCCTCTCTTTTCGTTCCCACGGCTTCGGCGGAAAAGACCACAGCCCCTTCTGTGATGTTTTCCGCCGCAGCCGAATCCTGCTATTAGGGCAGGGTAGCCTGTCGAAAAAGGCGCAGCCTTTTCCGACATAGGGGATCTCGGCCTGCTGCATCGCATGAATTGTGCACCTGGGGCACACAATTCCCACGTTTGCAGGCCGAGAAGT
>JAFVUT010000259.1 GCA_017502545.1 Ruminiclostridium sp. | reverse complement strand
GTCAAGGAGGTCCGCCGGGCGTAGGGGTGCCCCTTGTACAGGACGGCCATGAGCCGGACTTTCTCCACCAGATGATGGTCCACCCAGGTCTCCTGGCGGATGTTGGTGCTGTCCCAGGTGAAGATCACGTCGTACTCCCCTTTGAGCAGGCCTGCCGCCAGCAGGTCGGTGGTGTACCGGTAGCAGGCGATGTGGACATTGGGGAAGGCCTGGTGGAAGTTTCGGAGCTTTTTGGAAAAATCACTGGACTCATAGCCCTTGGTATAGCCGATGCGCAGGGTGCCCACGGGACCGGCTGCCGCCTCCCGGGTCCGCTCCACCGCCTGGCCCATCCGCTCCAGGATGGCCCGGGCTTCCATAAGAAAGACTTGGCCTGCCGGGGTCAGGGTGATGGGCCGGGTGTTCCGGTCCACCAGCTTCACCCCCAGGCTTTCCTCCAGGGCGTGGACCTGCTGGGTGATGGCAGTTTGTGATATATAATGTTGGGTGGCTGCTTTGGTGAAATTCTGGTGCTCGGCCACTGCCACGAAGTACTTCAGCTGATTCAGATTCATGGTCGATCCTCCTTGGATCCGGCATAACTTTTTCTTATTATAGTATAAATAGTTGGTATTTGCAATATTTATGCTCCTATCATAAAATCATTATCGAACCTGTTATGACACCAGCGTTCCCATCACAAAAAACGGGTGGGTATCCCGCCCGATCACAAGGAGATAGAATCATGGAAAAGAGCTTATTCATCCCCCTGCGTGAGGAAGGCCTCACCACCATGCGCATCCGCTACGACTTCAAGACCGGTGCGGTCCGTCTGTACGCCGCCAAGGAGTGGGAGCCCGACCACGACTTCGCCGGCTACAACCACACCTGGTGGATCGACGGCATCTACACCGAGGATGCCCGCTTCCTGAACACCAAGGAGGTCTGGGCTCTGTTTGAAAAGTACGGCCAGAAGGAATACCTGGAAGAGGTCCTGGATCTGCTCCGGGCCGGTAAGCACTTCGGCATCGACATCTACTACTACGACAAGTACGACATCCGCTACATGATGAACGAGCACAGCCGCAAGCTGGGCCTGCTGAACAAGAGCCACGCCATCATGGCCGGCGGCATCCGTCGTCACACCTATGCTGAGTCCGAGATCGAGGTCATCATCGACGGTCTGAACCTGGGCCGCGGCATGAGCTTCAAGAACATCGCCGGTCATCTGCCCTTCGGCGGCTGCAAGGCAACCGTCACCATGGACGAGCTGGACCTGACCAACATGGAGATCATGGGCTTCCTGGCCTTCGCCCTGGACAGCTGCCGCGACATGACCGGCCCCGACATGAACTTCCCCGTGGAGATGTCCGACGTGATGATCGAGCAGGGCTACTCCATGCAGTACACCGGCGGTGTCAAGGCCAAGACCGGCCCCACCGGCACCCCCACCGCTTACGGCGTATACCTGGCCCTGCTGGAGGCCATCAACTTCCAGGAAGGTGTCCGCAGCGTGGCAGGCAAGTCCGTCTCCCTGTCCGGTCTGGGCGCAGTGGGCTGGTACATGGGCGAGTACCTGCTGGAGGGCGGCGTCTCCAAGCTGATCGTCTCCGACATCAACGAGGACGTGGTCCAGAAGTTTATCGCCGAGCATCCCGGCCACGACATCGTCGCCTGCCCCGTGTCTGAGGCTCTGTTCCAGGAAGTGGACATCCTGAGCCCCTGCGCCATCGGCGGCATCTTCACCGACGAGACCATCGCCAAGCTCAACTGCAAGTACATCTTCGGCTCCTGCAACAACGGCCTGCGTGCTTCCTCTCAGGAGGAGGAGATCCGTCTGGCCAAGCTCATCGCCGATCGGGGCATCCTGTACCAGGTGGAGTGGTGGCACAACACCGCCGGCGTCATCTGCGGCGCTGAGGAATACCTCTTCGACGGCGACGAGACCTCCCTGCGTGCCAAGGTGGAGGAGATCATGACCGCCAACACCATCCTGTCTCTGAACGGGGCCAAGGAGCAGGGCATCACCCCCACCGAGTTCGTTTACAAGTACTGCGAAGACCTGCTCTACAAGTAAGGCAAGTCCTCCCTGAAAGGAAGAGATCACTTTGGAAAATAAGAGAGGATTTGCCTCCCGCCTGGGCTTCATCATGAGTATGGCCGCCTTCTCCATCGGCATCGGCAATCTCTGGAAGTTCCCCTACGTGGTGGGCAACAACGGCGGCGGTGCCTTCCTGATGGTCTACCTGATCATCGTGCTCATTATCGGCATCCCTGCCTTCCTGATCGAGCTGGCCCTGGGCCGCTCCTCCCAGCTGTCTCCCATCCGGGGCATGGCAGTGCTGGAAGGCAAGAAAAAGACCGGCTGGAGTTCCATCGGCTGGCTGGGCTGCGTGGCCATCTTCATCATCGTCAGCTACGCCACCATGATCGTGGGCGGTTGGACCGGCGGCTACATCTTCAAGATTGCCAGCGGCTCCCTCAAGGGGCTCAGTGCGGATGAGATCGCCGGCGTCTTCGGCTCTTTCTGCGGCGACCCCATCATCCTGGTCTTTGCCGCTGTTCAGGCTCTGCTCCTGTGGCT
>JAFVUT010000258.1 GCA_017502545.1 Ruminiclostridium sp. | reverse complement strand
CATCTCCATCCATGAGCTGGAGAGCTTCTACCCCGCCGGTGACGAGCAGACGATCGTCTATGAAGTTACCGGCCGTGTGGTCCCCCCTGCGGGCATCCCCGGTATGGTGGGCTGTGTGGTCAACAACGTGGCCACCATCTACGCCATCTCTGAGGCCATGGACAACGTCCCCTTCACCCACAAGTTCCTCACCGTTACCGGTGAGGTCCGCAACCCCACCGTGCTGTATGTCCCCCTGGGCACCAGCTACCGTGAGTGCTTCGAGATGGCCGGCGGCACCAACTACTCCTCCTACTTCGTGGTCAGCGGCGGCCCCATGATGGGTAAGTCCATGACCCAGGAAGAGGCTGACTCCGCCGTGGTCACCAAGACCACCTCCGGCATCCTGGTCCTGCCCATTGAGGGCTACCATGCCCGCACCAATGACGTGGATATGGCTCGCATGATCAGCCGTGCCCGCTCTGCCTGTATCCAGTGCACCGCCTGCACCCAGCTGTGCCCCCGTCATATGCTGGGCCATCCCATTGAGCCCCACCGCATCATGCGTGCCATGGCATCCGGCGCCCCCCTGGAGGAGCTGCTGGAGACTCCCGCCATCCGCAATGCAGCCCTGTGCTGTGCCTGCGGCATCTGCGAGGCCTATGCCTGCCCCATGACCCTCTTCCCCCGGAAGATCAACACCATGCTCAAGGGTGAGCTGGCAAAGGCCGGGATCCGTTACCAGGCTGACCGTGACCACTGGGAGGCAAATCCCATCCGCGAAGCCCGTCTGGCTCCCTCCGAAAAGACTGCGGCCCGTGTCGGTGTGCACAAGTACTACGACTACGAGATCCGCACCCTTCGTGTGGGTGACCCCAGCCGTGTTGAGATCCCTGTGAGCATGCACATTGGCGCTCCCTCCGTCCCTGTGGTGAAGGAAGGCGACCATGTGAATGTGGGCGATCTCATCGCTGAGACCCCGGAAGGCGCCATGGGCGCTCTCATCCACGCCAGCATCTCCGGCCGTGTGGAATCCGTGGGCAACCGAATCGTGATTGTGAAAGATTGAGGTACTGACTTATGATGGAAACGATTGGTTTTCTCGAATTAAACAGCATCGCCAAGGGCGTCGAAGTGGCTGATATCGTGCTGAAGACCGCAGCAGTTGATCTGGTCTTCTCCCGTTCCGGCTGCCCCGGCAAGTACTACCTGCTCTTCACCGGCGAAGTGGCTGCCGTTCAGGCCTCTATCGACGCCGGCTGTGAGCTGGGCGGCCATCACGTGGTGGACCACTGCGTGATCCCCCGTGTCCACCCCCAGGTCATCAAGGCCATCAACATGACCAGCGCACCTGACCGCATGAACGCAGTGGGCGTTATGGAGTTCTTCTCCGTCACCGCTTCCGTGTACAGCGCTGATGCTGCCGTCAAGGCCGCTGACGTTGACCTGATCGACGTGCGTCTGGGTACCGGCATCGGCGGCAAGTCCTTCGTCATCCTCACCGGCGAAGTGGCTGCCGTCAAGGCCTCCATCGATGCGGGCATCAACACCCCCGCTGCTGAGGGTATGGTGGTCTCCTCCGTGGTCATCCCCAGCCCCCACCCCGGTCTGCTGGACAGCCTGATGTAAGCCCCGGCTTCCTGAAAGGAGCCTAGTATGGCAGAAATCTTCAACGGCGAGAAGCAGAGAATCATACAGGAGTTCGTACCTGGCAAACAGGTCACTCTGGCCCACATCATCGCCAATCCCAACCAGGATATCTACAAGAAGCTGGGCGTGATCGGCGAGCACATGGGGGCCATCGGCATCATGACCATCACCCCCAGCGAAGCCGCCATCATCGGCGCCGATATTGCCACCAAGGCCGCTGACGTATCCATCATCTTTGTGGATCGCTTCAACGGTTCCCTGGTCATCGGCGGCGACGTGGCCAGCGTAGAGACCGGCGTGAAGGAAGTGCTGGAGACCCTGCGTGATCTTCTGCAGTTCTCCCCTACTGTGATCACTCGCACATGAAAAAAGTTATTCTCGTTGGCACTGTCGCCTGCGGTAAGACCACCCTCTGCCAGTGCCTGAACGGCATGGAGCTGAGTTATAAGAAGACCCAGGCTCTGGAGGTCATCCACCACACCATTGACACCCCGGGGGAATATCTGGAGCACCGCTCCTTTCTCCGGGCCCTGATCACCACTTCGGTGGAGGCCGATATGGTCCTCTTCGTGCTGGACCCCACCCAGGACCGGTTCATGTTCTCCCCCGGACAGTCCTCCTCCTTCCCCATCCCCACTGCTGGTGTCATCACTAAGGCAGATGTGGCCACGGAAGCCCAGATCAAACTGGGCAAGGAGCTTCTGGAACTGGCCGGTGCGGACCCCATCTTTCTCGTGAGTTCCTTCACGGGAGAAGGCATCCCTGCGCTGACCGCTTTCCTGCAGGACGACACCCCCTAAAAACAGAAACATCCCTCTCAAGCAGTTTTGCTTGAGAGGGATGTTATTTGTTATTCATCTGTGGGCAAATAGCGAAAACAGGTGTTCAGATAGACCATGTGAGACACCGCAATAATGGCGCTGCGCAGGATCTCCTTTTCCAGGGTATCCGTTACGCCAATCTCCTCCAGGTCCTCTTTCAGACCAAAACGGAAATAAAGGACATTCTCCAGCTCCATGCAGAAGTAGTTGTATGCGGTTCGGTCGGTATAGACCTTTTTCTGGATGTCGAACATTTTATGGATATGCTCCAGGGGCACGACATGCTTCAACACGGAAATGACCATAAGATGGGCAATATGTTCAGAATAATACTGCTTCTGGACAGGACCTGAGGTAAGACCCATTTTCACGTAGTTTCGGATCATGGACCCTGTGGTCTCCGCAAATCCCAAAGGCAGAAGGCATTGATTGATGTAT
>JAFVUT010000257.1 GCA_017502545.1 Ruminiclostridium sp. | reverse complement strand
CTTTGCCACGCACCACACATTACGGGTGTCGATACCGTTGGTGTGCGATGTCTTTGGGGTGTAGTTGCAGAGTATTTCGGGCATAATAGCACCGAGGGCCTTGCTGTGGCCCGGCACTCACCAGATACAGGCGGCAGTACTTCCGCTCGGGGTGGGCCACCTCGGCCTCAAACCGCTGGAGGGCCAGGAAATCCTCATACCGGGGGTCCTCGGCCACCACCATGGACGTATATTCAACTAAAAGTTCCTGAATGGCTTTCCGCTCCCGGAAGGCCGGTTTGATGGTGATCTCCACTGGGTCTTGCGCCTCTTTCCAAAGGGGTGTTGTCCCCTGCCCTTACGGGCAGGGGACGTTGTTTTTTCTTAACTCGATTCAGGCCTCCACTGCCTCTTCGGCAGCGGGAGCCTCGGGCTCCTCGGCAGGAGCGGGCTCTTCCACCACGACCTCGGCTTCGCCTTCGGCATCCACGAAGTCGCTCTCTTCTGCTGCCTTCTCGGCAGCGTGGACGACGGGTTCTTCCTCAAATTCCAGGATGAAATCGTCGTCTTCTCTGTTGGCCTGGATCTTTTCGGTGATGTCGTTCACCACCTGCTTCAGGGCCTCCCGGTTCAGGTAGGCTGCCACGCCGCCGCCAATGGCGGCCGCTGCTGCACCAACGGCGATCAGTGCGCCCATAGAAAACTTCTTTGCCATGGTAGTACCTCCTTGATTCGATGTGGAAAAAACGGTAACAGTATTATGATAGCACGTTTTCTCTATTTGTCAACTTGAATGGAGGGGTTTGTCATCCGGGCTCTTCTATGGTATACTGTCCTCAACATCTTCCAGCCAAAGGAGACCCTCTCATGGTATTCACCGAACCCTGCTACGTAGGCTACAGCGACATCAACAAGGACCTGGGCCTGTCCAACACGTCCATTCTGAGATTTTTCGAGAACGCCGCCTGCCTCCACGGCTCCACTGTGGGCAACGGCCTCACCGACTCCCCCGCCCGGTGGTTCCTGACGGCCTACCATGTGAAGGTCCTCAAGCGCCCCCGCCACGAGGAGCGGGTCCGGGTGGAGACCTGGAGCCGGGAGATGCGTGGAGTCACCGCCTCCCGTGAGTTCGCCCTCTACGACGAGACCGGGGATCTGGCGGTCACCGCCCTGTCCAACTGGGGACACATCAACATCGAGACGGGAAAGCCGGAGCGCATCCCCGCCGACTTCAATGCACGGTACGGCAGCGAACCCGACCGGTCCCTCTTCGGGGCCATCCGTCTGGGAAAGCTCCGGGAGCCGGAAGGGGAACTGGCCCGGCTGGAGGTCCCCATCCCCCGGTACTTCATGGACGCCAACCGCCACATGAACAACGTGAACTACCTGGACCTGGCCAGCCTGGTCCTGCCGGAGGAGGTCTATGACCTCCCCGAGGCCTGCGAGTTTGAGATCGCCTACCGAAAGGCCATCACCGAGGGCGAGACCGTCCAGTGTCTCTACGGGGAGACCGAGGACAGCCGGTATGTGACCATCAAGTCCCAGGACCTGACCGAGACCAAGGCGGTCATCCGACTGTATAAATAAGCAAGGAGGGATTCTCCATGGAACAGAAAAAAGGGCTTTTGCTCATCTTTGCCGCCTCGGTCCTCTTCAGCCTGGGCGGTCTGCTCATCAAGGTCATCCCCTGGCAGGCCCTCTCCATCAACTCCTGGCGGTGCGGTATCTCGGTGTGTATGCTGCTTCTCTTCGCCAAGCTCACCCATCACAAGCTAAAGCTCACCCCCGGGGTCCTGGCCGGCGGGGCAGCCGTGTGCCTGACGGTCACCAGCTACGCCCTGGCCAATAAACTCACCACCGCCGCCAATGCCATCCTCATCCAGTTCACCAATCCAGTCTTCGTCATTCTCTTCCTGTGGCTCTTTTTTCACGAAAAGCCCAAAAAGCTGGACCTCATCACCTGTGCGGTGGTCTTCGGCGGCATCGCCTGCTTCTTCCTGGACGGCCTCTCCGCCGGGAACCTCCTGGGCAACGCCGTGGCCCTTTTCTCCGGGGTGTGCTATGCCTGGGTCTTCCTGCTGAACAAGATCCCCGGGGGCGACCCCCTGTGGTCCACCATCCTGGGCCACGCCATGTGCGTCCTCATCGGTCTGCCCTCGGTGGCAAGGGAAACGGAATACTCCGGCCGGATCGTCCTCTGCGCCGTCCTGATGGGCGTCTTCCAGCTGGGTCTGGCCTACCTCTGCCTCATCATCGGTATCCGCACGGCTCCGCCGGTGTCGGCCTCTCTGGTCTCCGGTATTGAGCCCATCCTGAACCCGGTCCTGGTGGCCATCGTGGTGGGCGAATCCCTCTCCCCCCTGGCCCTTCTGGGCGGCGCCATCGTGTTTATCAGCATCATGGTCTACAATGTGCTCACCACCAGGCTGGAGTCCCGGCAGCCAAAGAGCTCCTCTTCATAACCATTTCTCCCCCAGAGCGGCCGCACAATTGAGTGCGGCCGCTTTATCTATAAAAATTGTGGAAATATTTTCTTCCAGATACTTGACAAAAGTCATCAAGTTTAGTATCCTGTATACAACCTACAAAAACAGGAGGTGACAGTCGTGCTCATCACCCGGGAAACCGATTATGCTCTGCGGATCCTGCAGAACCTGACCGATGGGGAGAAACGCTCGGTGGG
>JAFVUT010000256.1 GCA_017502545.1 Ruminiclostridium sp. | reverse complement strand
CCCCTCCGCCCCTTCGGGGCACCTCCCCTCACAGGAGAGGCTCGGGTTTTACAACAAGAAAAGTCCCGCACCGTAAGGTGCGGGACTGAAAGATCATGGCTTGATTGCAATTATGCCTTCCACAGGCCGTGCAGGTTGCAGTACTCGTAAGCAGCGACAACCTTATCGCCGGGGGTCAGTGCGAAGGTAACGGTGGGCTCCTGGCCGGGCTTCAGGGTCTTGCGCTGGTTGCCCTGCTCGGTCTCCAGAGCGATCCACTGGATGAAGTGCTCTTCTGCCATGGGGTGCAGGGTGGAACCGACGGTGACCTTCACCAGGTTGCCCTCGACCTCGACCACGGGGACGTGCTTCTCAACAGCGGAATCAGCGGTCTTGGGGACCAGCTCGTTCATCTCTTCGCCGCAGCAGATGACCTTGGGACCCTTGTTGTCAACGTAAGCAATGATGTTGCCGCAATGGCTGCACTTGTAGAACTTCATAATGTTTTCTCCTTTCGGTTATTCCCGTATGTTTTTTTCTATTTGTATATTTCCCTTACTGTTTCTTTGTGATATGATAATACCATCTTGGTATGGTTATCCTCCGTGATTTAGTCACGAAAATAAAATAATTCTAAAAAATATTTGGGAGGCGTCGATATGAACCGTGACATTCCCTTTTACTCCTTTTTGACATCGGAACAGAAGGACCTGCTGGACCGCTCCGTCCAGACCATCCAATACAAAAAGGGCCAGATGGTCCATCGCCACGGGGATGCCTGCGTGGGCATTATCTTTGTGCGCAAGGGCCGCTTGTCCTTTTTTGCCCTGTCTGAGGAGGGCCGTGAGATCACCATCCTCCGGGCCAAGGCTGGCCAGACCTGCATCCTGTCGGCTTCCTGCGTCTTCCAGACGGTGGAGACCGAGAGTCACATCGTGGCAGAGGTCCCCACCGAGGTGGCCGTCCTGCCTGCCGGTGTCCTGGCCCAGCTTATGCGGGAGAACAAGGATGCAGAACGGCTGGTCTACCAACAGGCCTCCAACCAGTATGCCGGAGCCTTGAACACCCTCCAGCGCATCGTATTCTTCAGCCTGGAGAAGCGTCTGGCCTGCTTCCTCCGGGACGAGCGGAAGTACCAGACCGGCCCGGTGTTCCAGGCCACCCACGAGCAGATCGCCCGCCACATCGGCTCCTCCCGTGAGGTGGTCACCCGAATGCTCAAGCAGTTCGCCGACCGGGGGATCGTGGCCCTGGGCCGGGGCACCGTCACCGTTCTGGATCACGATACATTAGAAGACTTGACCTATTAAGGTACAACCTCAGGCTCCCTTGTGCAAAGGGAGCTGGCAGCCGTAAGGCTGACTGAGGGATTGTGCGGCAGAGCCTTGGACATACCGCAAGTTTATGCGTATTCCCGAAATCTGATTTTATGTTTTAAGGAGGATGCCCCATGGATCTGGATTTTGCCTACCACAACCCAGTCAAAACCTTTTTTGGCCGGACGGCTATGGAGAACCTTCCTGACCTCCTTGCCCAATACGGCAAAAACGTCCTCCTGGCCTATGGCGGGGGCTCCATCAAGAGAAATGGCATCTATGACCAGGTGATGACCTGCCTGAAGGACTGCGGCAAGAACGTCACGGAATTTTCCGGCATCATGGCCAACCCCACCTACGCCAAGGTCCTGGAGGGGGCCCGGCTGGCCCGGGCATCCGGCACCGACCTGATCCTGGCGGTGGGGGGCGGCTCGGTCATTGACTGCTGCAAGGCGGTCTCCATCTTTGCTGTGGAAGAGGGCGACCTGTGGACCAAGTACTGGCTGGAGCGGCAGGAGCCGGAGGTAAAGCCTCTGCCTCTGGGGGTGGTCCTCACCATGGCGGGGACCGGCTCGGAGATGGACGGGGATGCCGTCATCACCCATGAGGAGACCAGAGTAAAATCCTCCTGCAGTGAGTCTGCCTTTTATCCGGACTTTGCCATCCTGAACCCGGTGTTCACCTATTCTGCGCCCCAATATCAGATGCTGTCCGGCATCTTCGATACCTTCTCCCACATCATGGAGGCCTACTTCAGCCCCACCGATGCCGATAATATTTCCGACGACCTGGCTGAGGCCCTCATGCGGAGCCTCATCCGCAACACTGCTGTGGCCCTGGAGGACCCGGAGGACTACACCGCCCGGAGCAATCTCATGTGGGCCTCCTCTCTGGCTCTCAGCGGTCTGCTGAACCTCTCCAAGACCGAGGACTGGGAGGTCCACGAGATCCAGCACCAGTTGGGTGCTTACTACAACGTGACCCACGGCATGGCCCTGGCCGCCATTTCCCCCGCCTACTACCGGACGGTGTGCATCCATGCCATCCCCCGGTTCAAGCGGTTCGCCCTCAACGTCTGGAATGTGGACCCGGCAGGGAAGACCGACGAGGAGATGGCCCTGGCAGGGATAGATGCTTTGGCGGATTACATCAGGACCAGCGGCATGGCCACCAGCCTCCGGGAGCTTGGCATCACCGACCCCAGCGGTCTGGGGGAGGTGGCATCCTCCTGCATCCGCCGTCCCGCCGGATACCACACCCTTACCCGGAATGAGATCTACCAGATTTTGAAAGACAGCTTTTGAGCAAAAAACCTCCCGCTGCTTGGGCAGCGGGAGGACATTTTTTCTAAATTAGAAATACAGATAGTCACCGGATGCGCTGGAACCGGTCAGGTCGTTCAGATCCACGAAGTAGGGAGCCACCACGAACACGTTGGTAGCCACCTTCATGATGTGACCATCCTCGGAGAACACAACACCGGAGACGAAGTCCAGCAGACGGCGGGCCACCACGGAGTCGGCCTTGGCCAGGTTCACCACCACGAACTTCATGTCACGCAGATGGTCTGCGATCTTGGATGCGTCCTTATACTCCTGGGGTTCCACCACGACCACCTTCATGTCTGCGACACTGTGGATGGGCTGAGCGCCAGTGCTTTCCCAAGACTGTTCTTCCTCGTATGCGTAGCTGTCTTCGTACTCGTCGTACAGTTCCTCTTCTGCCGGCTTACGGCGCAGTGCGTTTAAGAATCCCATGGGTTTCTACCTCCTGAAAGCTTCTCCCGATATTTTCCCTCAGTCCGAAAAAATGGACAGTAATTGCACATTTAAGCATTTTCTACATACTACTACAAATTGCGGAGAATTTCAATATCAAACGCGAATATTTTGTGGTCAAACGTAAATTTTTTTCAATATCTTGATACCGATTTGTAACCGATTTTGACTCTCCACAAGATGTAGTGCGGCAAAATACCGGAAAAAGGGTCAGTCCTGGGGGTAAAACTCCTGGAGATAGCGGAGGAGGTCCTCCTCGTCCTTGTCATCCAGGCCGTGTGCGTTGGCCAGCCCCTCAATGTGGTGGGTCAGCTCATGGGCCAGGGTGGTGTAGAGCTCCTGCTTCCAGGTCTCCTCGTCCCAGTCCTCGTTCCGGGCAGAGGCCAGGAAGGAGCCGTAGTAGAGGTTGATGGACCGGCCCAGATACCCGTCCTGGACGTACTCCCCCATGAAATACATCTCGCCGGGGGGAAAGAGGGGGTCCTCCTTGGCCTCTTCCTCCAGGAGGATGCCGCCGTTGAGCTCTTCAAAAAAGACCGGGGGAAACTGCTCGGCCATCTCGTCCAGCAGTTCACCCACCTGATCGAAAGTCAGTTCCATAAAAATTTCCTCCTTTGAGGGGTTTTCTATATTTTACAACACAACCTTTCGACCTGCAAGAAAAAAGAGCATCGGTGTGCCGATGCTCTTTGGCCCCCCTCTCAGAGGGAGGTGCCCCGAAGGGGCGGAGGGAGTTCAACTGGCTGAAAACTCCCTCAGTCAGTGCTTCGCACTGCCAGCTCCCTCGGAGAGGGAGCCTTTTCTGGCACTGTGAAGATATTTATTTTCCTCCCGCCCGGATGTTCACATTCCGGACCAGCAGCCAGCTGATGCCGGTGAAGAAGAGGAAGATCACCAGGAAGACTGCCATGCCATTCCAGGGGGAGGCAATGAAGAACTCCATGAGAAGCATCATGGGGACCTGGACATAGATGCTCAGAAGGGGCAGGCCGAAGATGAAGCAGGCTGCCATGGCGATGCCCGCGATGACCTTGCCAATCTTGTTCAACCGCCAGAAGAGGGCGGTGCAGAACAAGCCAAAGCCGTAGCAGGCCAGCATCAGGCAGACGTGGAAGAGGGCGGACTGGAGATGCTGGGGCAGGGTGAGGATGGCATCCCATCCCACATAGGTCATGGCATAGAGATCAGAGAAGAACAGATGGGGATCGTTCCGGGACAGGATCTGTGCGCCCCCGACGATGACTTCACCCATCAGAGCCAGGACCAGGGCGGCCACCACAGCGGCAGGGAGGAGGCTCAGGAAGGCGGACTTCCGTCCGGTGCCCAGCTGGGCGCACAGGCGCAGGGCAGGTCGGGGCCCGATGATGCCGCAGACCAGCATGAAAATGGCGGCGGCAAAGGCGTAGGCGGTGTAGGAGATCTCTCCGTTGATCTCGCCGAAGAAGAAGCCCCCCACAGCTAAAAGGATCAGGGTGATATTGATGCCCACAAAGACCAGGATACCGGTGCGGTAATCTGCCAT
>JAFVUT010000255.1 GCA_017502545.1 Ruminiclostridium sp. | reverse complement strand
GCCGCCGATGCCCACCTTGACGAAGTCAGCACCAGCCTCAGCCAGGTAACGGAAGCCCTCGCGGTCCACCACGTTGCCGGCACCGATCTTCACGGTGTCGCCGTAACGCTCACGGACGAAATCGATGGTCTTCTTCTGCCAGACGGAGTAGCCCTCGGAGGAGTCGATGCACAGCACGTCAGCACCGGCCTCAACCAGAGCGGGAACACGCTGCTCGTAATCCTTGGAGTTGATGCCGGCGCCAACCAGGTAACGCTTGTCGGCATCCTGCAGAGCCAGAGGGTTCTCTTTGTGCTCAGCGTAGTCCTTACGGAAGACGAAGTACAGCAGGTGGTCGTTCTCATCCACGATGGGCAGAGCATTCAGCTTGTTGGCCCAGATGATGTCGTTGGCTTCCTTCAGGGTGGTGGAAGCGGGTGCGGTGATCAGCTTCTCGCGGGGGGTCATGAACTCACGGACAGGGACATCGGGAGTCATACGGGTGACACGATAGTCGCGGCTGGTGACCAGGCCCAGGAGCTTGCCGTTGGGGCTGGCATCCTCGGTGATGGCCACGGTGGAGAAGCCGTTCTTCTGCTTCAGGGACAGAACATCAGCCAGGGTGTCGTCAGGAGTCAGGTTGGAAGCGCTGACCACGAAGCCGGCCTTGCTGCTCTTGACCCGGCGGACCATGGCAGCCTCGCTCTCGATGGACTGAGAGCCGAAGATGAAGGACAGACCGCCCTCCTTAGCCAGGGCGACAGCCAGAGTGTCGTTGGAAACAGCCTGCATGATGGCGGAGACCATGGGGATGTTCAGGCTGATGGGGCACTCCTCCTCACCCTTGCGGTACTTGACCAGAGGGGTCTTCAGGGAGACATTGTCGGGGATGCACTCCTCGGAAGTGAAACCGGGGACCAGCAGATACTCACTAAAGGTATGGGAGGGTTCGGAATAATAGAAAGCCATAGGAAACACCTTCTCCTTTCTTACTTGAAGTACTCAACGGCGGAACGGAAGATCTTCATGTCGTACTCGCCGGGGACGTTGATATACAGACCGGCACCGGTACGCTCGGTGTGACCCATCTTACCAAAGACTCGGCCGTCGGGAGAGGTGATGCCTTCCACGGCGTAGGCGGAGTTGTTGGGGTTGAAGTGGATGTCGGCGGTGGGGTTGCCTGCCAGGTCCACATACTGGGTGGCGATCTGGCCGTTGGCTGCCAGCTGCTGGATCAGCTCTTCGGAGGCCAGGAAGCGGCCCTCACCGTGGGAGATGGGCACAGTGTGGATCTCGCCGGGCTTGGTGTTCATCAGCCAGGGAGACTTATTGGAAGCCACACGGGTCCGGACCAGACGGGACTGGTGGCGGCCAATGGTGTTGAAGGTCAGGGTGGGGCAGGTTTCATCGGTGTCGATGATCTCGCCGTAGGGCACCAGACCCAGCTTGATGAGGGCCTGGAAGCCATTGCAGACACCCAGCATCAGGCCGTCACGGTTCTTCAGCAGTTCATGGACCTGATCCTTGATCTTACCGGCACGGAAGAAGGAGGTGATGAACTTGGCGGAGCCGTCGGGCTCGTCGCCGCCGGAGAAGCCGCCGGGGATGAAGACGATCTGGGACTCGCCCAGCTTCTTGGCGATGAGATCCATGGAAGCGGCGATGTCAGCTGCGTTCTGGTTCTTGATGACCACGATCTCAGGCTCTGCACCGGCGTTGCGCATGGCCTTGGCGGCATCATACTCGCAGTTGGTACCGGGGAAGACGGGGATCAGGACGTGAGGCTTTGCGGACTTGATGAGAGGCTTCTTCCAGCTGTCGGACTCGTAGGTCAGGGTGGGGATCTCCTTCTCGCCCTGGGTGATGTTGCAGGCGTAGATGGGCTCCAGCTTGCCTTCGTAGGCGTTCAGCAGGTCCTCTGCGGAGACGGTCTGCTCTCTCCAGGTCAGGCTGCCGTCGGCAACGGTGACACCCAGAGGCAGGCCCACCTTGTCCTTGTTGTCGGTGAGCTCCAGGACGAAGGAGCCATAGGAGTAGGCGAACAGCTCATCCAGGGTGCAGCCGTCATCAAACTTCAGGCCGATGCCGTTGCCCAGGGTCATCTTCAGGACAGCTTCTGCCACGCCGCCGAAGCCGGGAGTGTAGGCTGCCTTGACCTTGCCCTTCTTCATGAGCTTGTTGACGGTCTTGAAGGTCTCCTTCAGGGAGTTTGCCACAGGCAGGCCGTCGGGGCCGTACTCGGGAACCAGCCAGACAACGGGGTTGCCCACTTCCTTAAACTCGGGAGAGACAATGTTCTTGATCTTATCGGTGGTGACCGCAAAGGAGACCAGCGTGGGGGGAACATCCAGCTGCTCGAAGCTGCCGGACATGGAGTCCTTGCCGCCGATGGCTGCGATCTCCAGCTCCTTCTGGGCACGGAAGGCACCCAGCAGAGCAGCCAGAGGCTGGCCCCAGCGCTTGGCATCCTTGCCCAGCTTCTGGAAGTACTCCTGGAAGCTCAGGTAGGTGTCCTTCAGGTCGGCACCGGTGGCCACCAACTTGGCCACGGACTCGATGACGGCCAGGTAAGCGCCGTGATAGGGGCTCTTCTCGGTGACGTAGGGGTTGTAGCCCCAGGACATCAGGGAGCAGGTGTCGGTGTCCTTCTTCTCCACGGAGATCTTGTTGACCATGGCCTGGGTGGGGGTCAGCTGATACTTGCCGCCGAAGGGCATCAGGACGGTGCCGCTGCCGATGGTGGAGTCGAAGCGTTCGGACAGACCGCGCTTGGAGCAGACGTTCAGGTCCTGGGCCAGATCCAGGTAGCCCCGGGTGAAGTCGGTGACCTGGTCCTTCAGGATGGACTCGGGCTGTACGGTGACAGCGTCGATATGCTTTTCCACACCGTTGGTATCCAGGAAGGAGCGGGCAATATCCACGATGTTCTTGCCGTTCCAGCTCATGGTCAGGCGGCCCTTGTCGGTGACCTTTGCCACCACGGTGGACTCCAGATTTTCGGTGGAAGCCAGTTCCATGAAGCGGGCGGCGTCCTTGGCCTCCACCACCACGGCCATTCTCTCCTGAGACTCGGAGATGGCCAGCTCGGTGCCGTCCAGGCCCTCGTACTTCTTGGGCACGGTGTTCAGGTCGATCTCCAGACCCTCGGCCAGCTCGCCGATGGCGACGGAGACACCACCTGCACCGAAGTCGTTGCAGCGCTTGATCAGGCGGGAAGCCTCGGGGTTGCGGAACAGACGCTGGAGCTTGCGCTCTTCAGGCGCGTTGCCCTTCTGGACCTCAGCACCGCAGGACTCCAGAGACTCCATGGTGTGGGACTTGGAGGAGCCGGTGGCACCGCCGCAGCCGTCACGGCCGGTACGGCCGCCCAGGAGGATGACCACGTCACCGGGAGCGGGACGCTCACGGCGGACGTTCTCAGCGGGAGCGGCAGCGATGACAGCGCCGATCTCCATGCGCTTGGCTGCATAGCCGGGGTGATAGAGCTCGTCCACCTGGCCGGTAGCCAGACCGATCTGGTTGCCGTAGGAGCTGTAGCCTGCGGCGGCCTTGGTGACGATGGTGCGCTGGGGCAGCTTGCCTTCCATGGTCTCCTCGATGGGAGTCAGGGGGTCGGCAGCGCCGGTGACGCGCATAGCAGAATACACATAAGAACGGCCGGACAGGGGGTCACGGATGGCACCGCCCACGCAGGTGGCTGCGCCGCCGAAGGGCTCGATCTCAGTGGGGTGGTTGTGGGTCTCGTTCTTGAAGAGGAGCAGCCAGTCTTCCTTGCCGTCGTCGGTGTCCACCTTGATCTTCACGGTGCAGGCGTTGATCTCTTCGGACTCGTCCAGGCGGGGCATCTTGCCCTGCTTCTTCAGGGACTTGGCCACCAGAGTGCCGATGTCCATGAGGTTGATGGGCTTGGTACGCTTGAGCTGCTTGCGCATGGCCAGGTACTCATCCCCGGTCTGCTGGAGGATGGGGCTCTCGAACTCCACGTTGTCGATGGTGGTCAGGAAGGTGGTGTGACGGCAGTGGTCGGACCAGTAGGTGTCGATGACCTTCAGCTCGGTCATGGCGGGGTCACGGTCCTCGGTGCGGAAGTAGTCCCGGCAGAAGCGCAGGTCGTCCAGGTCCATG
>JAFVUT010000254.1 GCA_017502545.1 Ruminiclostridium sp. | reverse complement strand
TGCCGGACAGCCAGAAGGTGTTGAAGTATGCGCCGTGGCAGAAGCCGTGGTACTCGTCGCCGTCCATCAGGAAGAAGGCGAAGGAGTTCTCGTCAGCCAGCACATCGGCATACACCTTGCGGATAACTTCCTTGTCGTAGGTGTTATAGGTCCAGAGCTTTTCGATGTAGTCAAAGGCCACGTCAAAATCGGCCATGGTTGCGTTCTTGAATTCCATAAAAAACCTCCGTCACTGTTGATTCAGGTTCCTTTATTATAGTCCTATTTCAGGGGATTTTCAACACATTTTCACAGGTTTTGGGGGAAATCCATTGACCTGCTCGTGGAAAATTGCTATCATGAAAGAACCCATTGACAATGCACTATTTTTGACATAGAGAGGTATCACCATGAAAACCAGGATCACCGAGCTCTTCGGCATCGAATACCCCATCATCCAGGGGGCCATGCAGTGGCTGTCCAAGCCTAAGCTGGCCGCCGCCGTGTCCAACGCAGGCGGTCTGGGCACCATCAACATGACCACCTATGAGACCCCCGAAGACTTCCAGGCCGACATCCGGCTGCTGAAGTCCCTGACCGACAAGCCCTTCAGCGTGAACCTCTCCCTTCTGCCCGACACCAAGCCCGACGGCCCCATCAAGGGCTTTCTTCAGGCCATCGTGGACGAGAAGGTCCGCATCGTGGAAACGGCAGGCAGCTCCCCCAAGCCCTTCATGGATCTGTTAAAGAGCAACGGCTGTGTGGTCATGCACAAGATCCCCGACTCCCGCTTCGCCCACACCGCCGAGGAAGTAGGCTGCGATGCCGTGTGCATCGTGGGCTACGAGGGAGGCGGTCACCCCGGTATGTCCGGGGTGGGCTCCATGGTCCAGTGGCCCCTGACCCTGGAGCGGTGCTCCATCCCCGTGGTGGGTGCCGGCGGCGTCTGCGACGGCCGGACCATGTACGCAGCCCTGGCCATGGGCCTGGACGGGGTCATGGTGGGCAGCCGCTTCATGATGGCCGAGGAGTGCGAGATCGGCCCCCACCTGCGCCAGACGGTCATCGACGCCAAGGAGACCGACACCGTCCTGACCCAGATGTCCATCCGCAACGCCCTGCGGTCTCTGAAGACCCAGGAGGCCCTGCACATCATCGAGTTTGAAAAGACCAACCCCACCTTTGACGAGCTCTATCCCCTCATCAAGGGCTCCGTCACCCGGGCGGCCTTCGAAAGCGACGACCCCCAGGCAGCCCAGATCGCCATGGGCCAGGTCATCGGCCGCATCCACGACGTGAAGCCCGCCGCTCAGATCGTCAAGGACATGATGGACGAGTTTATGGCCCTGCATCAGCGGGTGACCCGTATGCTGTGACCCCCCTTGCTGTGGGGGCAAGACTCCGCACGTTTTTTAATGCTCTATATGGGGCCGCTGCAAAATGCAGCGGCCCCTTCTTTTTTTATCCCTTGTCCCCGGCCTGCTGCTTTTCCCGCAAGCGCGCATTGAGCCGCTCTGTGTTTCGCCTGGTAGTGGAATAGATGACCGCCCAGATCCCCAGGTAGCCCAGGACAAAAATTGCCGAGAAGATCAAAACAGGCGTCATCCCCCATTCCAGCCAGTCGTTGAGAAGATAGGTGGCCAGGTAGCTCACATAGAGCACACCCCCGTGGATGGCAATGGCCGCCATCAGAGGGAGCCGCTCGATCTGATAGACCACATTCATGCCGCCGGCAAGGAAGGCCAGGGCGGAGAGGGAGAAGATGCCAAGGCAGACCTGACGGACAGTCAGGGTCTCCAGACCGACACGCTGCTCCAAGACGAGATAGAGAACGGCCAGGATCAGAGGACCAAAGCCACAGGCCACCATGCCCCGGCGGAAGAATTCCAATACAGTCTGTTTCATACCCCTTCATACCTCCTTCTGATTTCCGCAAAGCACCGTCTGGACACATACTCCCGATAGCCGCACTGAAACACGGCATCCACACCTCCGTTGAAGGAGGCGTCGAACCGGGCGATCCGGTGCTCGTTGGCCAGGGCGGATTTGTTGATGCGGATAAAATAGGAGGGCAGCACCACCTCCAGATCACGCAGCCTGTCCTGGAGGCGGTAATGACTGCCCCGGGTGTCAATGGCAACCACCTTTCTGTCCAGGATGGTGATGCACTCGATCTCCTGAAAGGCCAGCTTCCGCATCTCATCCTCCCGGTATCCCATGATGCTGTCCGCCCCGGAAAAGCTCCGGACCAGATCCTCGATCTGCCGGGTCAGAGCGGAGGGGCCGCGGGCAGTGACCACCACCCCTTCCTCTGCGTGTTTGTCGATAATGAGCTTGTATTTCATGGCCTCAGATCCTTACTGTTTTTTCATTTGCTCCAGGAAGCAGACCACAGCCGCTGCCGTGACTCCTCCGCTGTAGAGAAGGACGGGCAGGATGTGGGGGACGGCCAACCCGAGGTCCCCCTGGAACAGGGCTTTTTCCAGCTCTGCCCCGTGCACGAAGGGGAGGACATAGGCCAGCTTCTCGAACCCACCTCCCACAAGGGCCAGGTCGAACCACACCCCCGACAGCCACGCCGAGAGGTTGGTCAGCAGGGCTCCGCAGATCCCCCCTACCTGCTTGACCCCCAGAAGACTGCCGCACAGCAGCCCCAGGGCAATATTGAACACAGCCATGGGGAGACTCCCGAGCACCGCCCAGAAAATGTGCACGCTGACCGTCAGCCCCAGGGGGATGGCAAAGAGATAGCAGATGACGACCTGCCCCAGGGCAATGGGCAGAAGGGGGAGCATATACCCCATGATGAAATCAAATCCCGTCAGGGGGGTGGTGTACAACCGCTGGAGGAAAGCACTCTCCCGGTCCCTGGCGATCAGGGTGGCGGAAAACAGGGTCAGGAAGGACAGGCCGAACACCGTGATCCCCGGTGTCAGGGTGTCGATCTCGAACAGGTGGACCGGAATGTTTTTCTGCATGGTGGAAAGCAGGACCAGCAGGACCAGGGGAAAGCCCAGGCCGAAGGCGAGATTGATGGGGTCCCGCAGGATCTCTCTGGCGCATCTCTTGGCAAAGGTCAGCATTCTCATACCCCGTCCTCCTTCACGATGGCCACAAAGGCCCGCTCAAAGTCCCGGGTCCCCGCCCGCCGGTTGAGCTCCTCCACCGTCCCCACCGCCAGAAGGCGGCCGTTTTTCATGATGCCGATCCGGTCCGACAGGGCCTCAGCCTCCTCCATGTAGTGGGTGGTAAGAATGATGGTCACCCTCCCCTTCAGACCCCGGATCATCTCCCAGAGTTCCTCCCGGGCCAGCACATCCAGGCCCAGGGTGGGCTCGTCCAGAAAGAGGATCCGGGGCTCACTGATGAGGGCCATGGCGATGCTCACCCGCCGCTGCCAGCCTCCGGAGAGCTTTCCTGCCTTCCTGCCCAGAACCCCGTCCAGGGAAAACTGCCGGGAGAGTTCCCGACACTTCTCTCGGGTCTTCTCCCGGGAAAAGCCGTGGATGCCGCAGATCAACTCCAGGTTCTCTTTCACGGACAGGTTGGGGGCAATGGCCGTCTCCTGGGGCGACACCCCAATGAGGCTCTTCACCCCTTCCGGTTCCTTCGTGATGCTGTATCCTCCCACCAGGGCCTCTCCCCCGGAAGGTTTGGCCAGACAGGTGAGCATTTTGATCACCGTGGTCTTCCCTGCTCCATTGACACCCAGCAGGGAAAACAGCTCTCCCTGCCGGATCTCCAGGTCCAGCCCATCCACAGCGGTCAGGGTTTTGTACCGCTTCACAAGGGCCGATGTTTTGACTGCTTCCATGGGTCATATCCTCCCGTTTCTTTGATTGGTCGGTTCCATCATAGCAAACCCGGAGCGGCTTGGGTTGATTTTTGTCTCTTCGGTCCGTTCCCGTGTCTCAACGGCAGCAGAAAAGGGGCCGTTGCAAAATGCAACGTCCCCAGTGAAATTGAGCCGATGGCTCAGTGAAATACGCTGACCGCGTGTGAAATTGGGCCTGCGGCCCAGTGAAATTGCCCTTGCAGGGCAGTTGTGGTGTCCCTTCGGGACCAATTTAACCCATTAGGACCTGCTGCAAGTCAATTTGCAGCAGGTCCATATGGTTCCTTTCCTGTCCGGAGGTTATTTCATGCGCTTCAGGGTCTCGGTTACCAGATTCCAGATCCGCTGGGTGGATTCGATATACAGCTTCTCGTGGTAGGTGTGCAGACCGGTCATGTCGGGGCTGATGCACAGGCAGTCCAGACCGGGGATCTTGCCGGCGAACACGCCGCACTCAGCACCGGCGTGGATGGCCTTGATCTTGGGCTCCTTGCCGAACTGCTCCACATAGACCTGGGTCATGAGCTCACGGAGGGGGGAGTCGGTCCGGAAGGGCCAGCCGGGATATTCGCCGGAGACCTGGATGTCGCCGTCCACCACCATGGAGAACTGCATCAGGCGGTCCACCAGCATCCGGGTCTGGGTGTCCACACTGGACCGCAGGCAGAAGCCCAGGTCCACTTCCAGATCTCCAACGGCGATGGTGCCCAGGTTCAGAGAGGTCTGGACCAGGTCGGGGATGTCAGGGCTCATGACCTGGACCCCGTTGGGGGTGCAGGTCAGCAGGAAGAGGAGGTCATCGCTGCTCTTCCTGCTCATGGGCAGAGCTTCTCCGGCAGGCTGGACGGTGACGGTGACCCCGGGGTCGGGGGTGGCCAGTTCCTTTTTCAGGATCTCATCCATTCTGGCGCAGGCCTTTTCGATGCCAGCAGGGTCCAGGGCCACGATAACGGCCTGGGCCTCGGAGGGGATGGCATTCTCCCGGCCGCCGCCCTTCACATCCACGATGCGGAAGTCGGTGTAGCCCGCGGCCTCCGCCAGCACACGGCCCAGGAGCTGGATGGCGTTGCCCCGACCCAGGTGAATGTCGATGCCGGAGTGACCGCCCCGAAGGCCGCTGACGGAAATGGACAGAGGGGTCCCGGGATAGGGACCGCGCTTGACGGGCATGGTCAGGTGGGTCAGGTTGCCCCCGGCGCAGCTGACGAAGAAGGTGTCCTCGGTCTCAGAGTCCAGGTTGATGAGGGTCTTGGCCGTGAGGCGGGACACATCCAGGCCCAGAGCCCCCAGCATACCGATCTCCTCATCGGCGGTGATGACCACTTCCAGACGGGGATGGGCCAGGTCCTCACTGGCCAGGATGGCCAGGGCCAGGGCCATGCCGATGCCGTCGTCGCCCCCCAGGGTGGTGCCCTTAGCGTAGACATAGTCCTCGGTGCAGGCCAGATCCAGACCCTCTCTGGTCATATCCTTGGTGCAGTCCGGGGCCAGGTCGCACACCATGTCCATGTGGCCCTGGAGGATCACGGGGGGCACCTTCTCATAGCCGGGGGTGGCCTCCTTGATGATGATCATGTTGTTCATGGCATCCTGGTGGTACTCCAGGGCATGGGCAAAAGCAAAATCAGCCAGGTAGTCACTGATGGCCTTGGTGTTCCCCGATCCGTGGGGAATGGCTGCGATCTCCTCAAAGAAGGAGAATACGTTTTTCGGTTCCAGATGGTCTAAAACTGCCATGGTGTTGTCCCCTTTCTGTGTTATGGTTTACGCCGGCAGGTGTTTCCTCCGGCGGGTTCGATATACTGCTGATCCAGGAGAAAGGCGATGACCTGCGGGGCCGATCTCACTGGCTTAATACCATTGTACTATAAGTATATCGCCTTTTTTATATTTTTTCAATTATTTCTTCTTTGCGCCCCTGGCTGCAAAGGCAGCCAGGGCGAACAGCAGGATGGCCCGGGCCATCCCCTCTCGCTCTGCGGCTGCTTCATCCCGATCTCCCAAGGGCGGGATATCCCGACAGACAGAAAAACAAGCCCCCGAGGAAACCTCGGGGGCTTGAAAACGGTTAAGTTTTAGGGATTGATCGAGTCAGATCATTCTGAAGAATCAAAACTTGTTGTGGTCGCAGATGGTGATGCCATCTGTAGCCTTCTTTCGGAATAAAGACATGTGCCCTTCAATACATCCAGAACGCTCACGCCCTGTTTGGTAAGCCGCTGGGTCACGATGCCGAACAGGGTCACCCGGACGTGGTATTTGTTTGTGGTTGCGGTCATGGGGGACCCTCCTTTGGTTCGGGTAGAAAACCAGCCCCGGGAGACCCGGGGCTGGGACATTCATTTGTTTTTCTGAACTCTACTCAAGAATCAGTAAATCTGATTACCAGACATAGATAACAACAGGGTAGGACTGAACAGAGACGCCGTCCTCAGCAGTGACTTCAACAGTGATGTCTCTATCAAGGACATAGTTGGTCAGCTCGCCATCATAGGGAACGCCATCGTCAAAAACTGCAATACCCTGAGCAAACTCACACTCTGCCTCCAGTGCAGCCAGCAGATTTTCAGTGGTGTAGGTCTCGTGAGCCTTAACGTTCACAGCAATCACACCATTGTTGATAGAAATCTTGGCATCATTTTCAGTCAGACCAGTGTTATCGTGCTTGGGGTCAGCCTCGACGGTAATGACAACATCAGCGAACAGCTCGTTGGTGGAGTTAACGGTCATTGCAGAAGCGATGTCGTGAGCGTCGGTGCCAGCAGTGGTGAAGGTAGCGACGCCGGAAGCTGCGCCGACCAGGTCAACCCATGCAGGGACGGTGACGTTGATAGCACGGTCCAGAACCTTGCCGAAGTAGACGGTGGGAGCGTCAACGACAACATTTTCAGCGCCTTCGCCGGTCACGGTGACGTCCATCTCGATCCACATATCATAGATTGCGACAGCATTGCCGTCCTCGTCTTCCTGAACGAAAACAACGCTCTCGCGGTTCAGGTTAGCCTTGGTCCAGTCGTCGTCCTCGGTCACGTCTTCGACGGTTGCCCAGGAGCCTTCGAACTTGAAGATCTCAGCATCGTCCAGGACGGTGTAACCGCCAGCGGGGCCACGCAGGATGACACGGTTGCCATCGGTGGTCAGAGAGTCAACGGTGAAGTAGGTGATAGCGCGATCGACATCCCAAGTGAAGCCGTCGTCGCTCTCGGAGATCTCATACAGGCCAACAGCGTTGATGCCAACGGGGTTCCAAACATTGTTTGCCTGGTCATACCAGCCCTGAGTTGCGAAGGTGGTCTCAACCAGCTGGCCGTCGACCAGTTCCAGAGCTTCCATGGTCACAATGTGATCGTCGCCGACAACGTCGGTGCGCTCAGCGGTGATGTCAGCAATAAAGACGGTGCGCTCGGACATTCTTGCGCCCAGAGCATAGACCAGATCAGCGTAGCCGTCGCCGTCCTCGTCCAGGACTTCAACTTCGCTTGCCCAGAAGGAGGGGAAGGTCTTGTAGCCAGTGTAAGAGGTGTACTGGCCGTCGGGGGAGAATGCGGTCTGCAGCAGCAGAACGGTGTCGTTATTCAGTTCGATGGGACGAACCTGTGCAGAGGGGATCAGGGTGGTGTCGTCAGCGGTGTAGGAAACTGCACCGAAGTCAACAAATGCGGGAGCAAAGAAGTACTCGCCGTCCTCGATGACGTACTCGAAAGCGTCATAATAGAATGCGCCGTTCAGAGCCTTGTTCTCGAAAACGATCCAGGGGTTGCCAACAACAACTTCAGTGGTCTCGTTGGCTGCGAAGTCCACGACGTCAGCATAGACGGTGGTCTCGCCCTTGATGGTCTCGAACCAGATGGAGTCGATGACCACATACTCGGAAGCAACTTCTTCAGCGCCCATGACGTTGCCATAGGTGTCATAGTAGAAGACGTAGTTCACGTCCAGCCACATATCAACATTAGCAAAGTTGGTTGCGGTGAAAGCAACTTCGACATCCTTGCCGTCGATAGCATTGACAAAGTCAATGTTGGTGGTGTGATGTCTGTTGCCAGTCAGGCCGGTCAGCTCGCCGATTGCGGACTCAGCGTCAACAACGGTAGCGACCTCGCCAGCGTCGATGGTGACCAGGACCATGTCGCCCTCATCGAAGGACTTGGTCTCGAAGGTGTTGTCAGCTGCGCCGAAGATATCCAGCTCGATAGCAGCTTCACGGGTGACGTGGCCATTGCCGTCAACCTTCTCGGTGATGACGTCAACGACTTCTGCCAGGTAGGTGTCGATGAAGACGATGACGTCCTCATAGACCTCGGTCAGACGGCCCTGCTCGCCAATGGTAGCGGAGGTGTCAGCCAGGGTGGTGTTAGCGCCCTTAACGCCGTTGGTGTAAACAGCCAGAACGTCGTCATCTTCCAGGCCGGTGTCGTCCAGGACGTCGCACTGTGCAACAGCCTCGGTGTAGACAGCCAGAGGAGCCTCGGGGATGGAGACAACTGCGTCCTCCTCGCCTGCCTCATACCACTCGGTGGAGGGGCGGCCGAAATCGCCAGCAACGTTCTTATCGCCGTCCTTGTCGGTGACGATGTCGAAGACTTCCTCAGCCAGGGTCTCGCCGTTCTTCTCATAGACCATGCCTTCCCACTCGACCATGTCAGCGAACAGAGCATTGTAGATCATCTGAGCAGCGACTTCACGGGAGATAGCCTTGTCCAGTTCAGCGGTAACGCCTTCCAGGATGCCGTTGGTGGTAGCAACCTTAGCGACCTGAACCTTCCAGTCATCGCCGCAGAAGTTGTGGCCAGCCTCGTTGTAGCCCAGGCCGCGCAGCAGAGCTGCCAGTGCCTGATAGCCAGTCAGAGTCTTGTTGGGGCCATAGGTGCCGTCGCCCATACCCTTCAGGAAGCCAGCGTCTGCAGAATAAGCAACATAGCCAGCATACCATGCGGTAGCGGGGGTGTCGGTGAAGCTCTGAGCTGCACCGCCTGCAAAGTTTGCAGTGTAGACGTCTTCCACGTCACCAGTGGTGATGCGGTAGATCATGGTGGCCAGCTGTGCACGGGTCAGGGTCTTCTGAGGGCCATAGGAGCCGTCTTCGAAGCCTTCCAGGATACCCAGCTGAGATGCCACTTCGACAGCGACTGCATAATCGTCAGTGATCTGATCGCCGTCGGTGTAGGCTGCACCAGCGGTAACGGCCAGGGACAGAGACATAGCCATTGCCAGAACCAGTGCAAGAACCTTCTTCAGGTTTCTCATAGGATTGTTCCTCCTTATAATATTTGGATCAAACCCTTCCAAAACCGTTCCCGGCACACATACTGTGGCATGCCTTGCGGTATCTGCGTCGGGCGCAGCAAGGGAGAATTTGTCCTATGGTTACTATAATCAACCTCGTCCCATTTGTAAAGCACATCGCCGCAAATGTAACAAAACGGTAATAAAGTTACAAACCAGTAACGCCCCATCCGCCTCCACGCCCTTATGATTCTATGAGCCCCGTCCTTTTTCGCTGGATTTTGCATAGCGGTTTCCCCCTGCATAGGTTTTCAAGGGAACGGACGGGGATCTTTTATGAAGCTGTCTTGCGGCACATAGAAAACAGGCAGAGACGACATCGTCTCTGCCTGTTTTTCTCTCATTCCGCGAAGGGGCATCAGCCCTCGGCCTGCTCGCTCCAGTTGGCCGGATAGGTCACATAGACGAACCGGGCATGATCCAGGGCGGAAAACACAATGCTGGATCCTGCGGGGATCAAAACCATGTCGCCCGCATTGGCAACGATATCACAGCCATTGATCCGGATGGTCAGCTGCCCATCGATGACGTAGTCCACCTCATCGTAGTTCAGGGTCCAGGGAAATTCCGTCTGCTGGATCTTCATCAGGCCGGCGGCCAGGTTTTTGTTCTCCTTGGAGGTGAACACGTCCTTCAGCCAGACCTTGTCTCCGGGTCTGCCCGTGTCAAAGGGCTCCATCACCACTTTGCTGCCATCGATGCTCATAACGCCGCTTTTCTCGTCCCGGCACTTCACGATGCTTCCCTTCTGCATTTCGGCAATGACCTGCGCCACGACCTCACGCACCATCTGTTCGTTGATCTGCATAAAAGTCATACCCTCTCTCGTTGTAAATGGGCCGGAACATACGCTCCACCCGAAGTTTGTCCCTATTATAACAGCTCCCGCCGAAAAAGGACAGAGCTTTTTTGATGTTCTCGTAACCCTACGGCAGCCCTCGGCCTTCCCGCTCCACTCACCCTCCCCAAACCCATCGAAAAGGCCCCGGAACCAACGGTTCCGGGGCCTTTCTGTGTGTTATGAACGGTTCTGTCTGCCCTCTCAGGCCAGCAGTCCCTCGCAGATCCGCATGAGGACGGTGGCCACTTGGGCACG
>JAFVUT010000253.1 GCA_017502545.1 Ruminiclostridium sp. | reverse complement strand
ATTGTGTGCCGCAGGTGCACAATTTATGCGATGCAGCAGGCTGCAATTCCCTATGTCGGAAAAGGCGTGCCTTTTTCGACAGGCTAAAGCCTCCTTCTTCCGAAGGAGGCTCAACTGCTTATACCAGTTCTTTGAGGGCTTCCGCCCAGGCGGTGTAGGCTGCCACCTTTTCCTGGCAGTCGGCCTGGTCGGCTCCCACAGCCAGCACATAGACCTTGATCTTGGGCTCGGTGCCGGAGGGACGGACGAAGAGGTCGGTGCCGTCTGCCAGACGGTACTGGAGGACGTTGGACCCCACCAGCTCCATGGTGGTGACTGCTCCGGTGGAGACCTCCACCTGGGAGCCGTCCTGATAGTCCCGGCGGACCGCCACGGGAGTACCGGCCACCTCGGTCAGAGGCTCTGCCCGGAGCTTTGCCATGAGGGCCTTCATGTTGGCCATGCCCTCCAGACCGGGCATCACCAGGTTTACGGTCTTTTCCCCATGGTAGCCGTGCTTCTGATAGAGGACCTCCAGGGCTTCCAGCAGGTCCATGCCCTGGGCGGCGTACCAGGCGGTCATCTCGGTGAGCAGGAGGGAGGCGGTGACGGCGTCCTTGTCCCGGACAAAGTCACCGATCATGTAACCGATGGACTCCTCGTAGGAGAAGACCACATGGCCCTCCCCGGCGGCTTCCAGCTGGTTCTTCTTCTCGGCCATGAACTTAAAGCCGGTGAAGGTGTCGAAGAAGGTGAGGCCGTGGGACTCTGCCACCTTCCGGGCCATGTTGGTGGTGACGATGGACTTCAGGGCCACGGGATTTTCCGGCATGGTCCCGGCCCGCTTTTTGGCAGAGAGCAGATAGTCCAGCAGGAGGACACCGGTCTGGTTGCCGGAGAGCTGGACGTATTCCCCATTGCGGTCCTTGACCTGAATGGCCACGCGGTCGGCGTCGGGATCGGTGCCCAGGATGAAGTCGGCCTTCACCTCTTCGGCCAGCTTCCGGGCCAGGGCGAAGCTCTCGGGGGTCTCGGGGTTGGGGGACTTCACCGTGGGGAAGGTGCCGTCGATGACCATCTGCTCGGGGACACAGTGGATATGTTTGATGCCCAGCTCCTTCAGCACATAGGGGACCTGCTGGTAGCCGGTGCCGTGGAAGGGGCTGTAGACCATGGTGAAGGTGTCGGCCACCTGGGCCACGGAGGCCTTGTCGTTGATCTGGGCCAGGACATGGCCCAGGAACTTGTCGTCGGTCTCCTTGCCCATGAGGGTGATGAGACCCTGGGCCAGGGCGGTGTCGTAGTCCATGGACTTGACCCCGTCGAAGACGTCGATCTCCTCCATGACCTTGGCGATGGCAGCGGCGTGGTGGGGAGGCAGCTGGGCGCCGTCCTCCCAGTAGACCTTGTAGCCGTTGTACTCGGGGGGATTGTGGCTGGCGGTGACGTTGAGACCGGCGATGCAGCCGTGCTCCCGGACGGCGAAGGACAGCTCGGGGGTGGGCCGCATGGACTCGAAGAGCTTTACGGGGATGCCGTTGGCTGCCATGACGCAGGCGGCTTCCCGGGCAAAGAGGTCGGAGTTCACCCGGCAGTCAAAGCAGATGGCCACACCCTTGGCGGCCTCAGCGGGGCCCTCTGCCAGGATGACCTGGGCGAAGGCCTGGGTGGCGTGGCGGATCACATGGACGTTCATCCGGCGCAGACCTCGGCAGCGGCCTTGGCGAAGGCCATGCCGTTGTTGCGGCAGTCCATGGCGATGGCAACGCCGCGGCGCTTGCCCTCCTCGCCCTCGGCGGCGATGACGGAACAGAAGCCCTGGGT
>JAFVUT010000022.1 GCA_017502545.1 Ruminiclostridium sp. | reverse complement strand
TCCCCCGGCTCTCGGGCCGGGAGGATCTTTTGAACATCCTCCTCCCCCATACCCTGGAGGAGGGCTTCCCCCGGCCGGGGGACTACGTGGAGGTGGCCGGACAGATCCGGTCCTTCAACAACCGGACCGGGGTGGGGAACCGGCTGGTCATCACCGTTCTGGCCCGGTCCATCCTCCCCACCCAGGAGGAACCCTGCAACCAGGTCCTGCTGGGCGGGACCCTGTGCAAGCCCCCGGTCCTGCGCAGGACCCCCCTGGGCCGGGACATCTGCGACCTGCTGCTGGCGGTGAACCGGAAGTACCGTCGGGCGGATTACCTCCCCTGCATCGCCTGGGGGAGCGTGGCCCTGGCCTGCAGCCGTCTGGAGGTGGGAGATCCCCTCCTGCTGGAGGGGCGGCTCCAGAGCCGGACCTATTGGAAGACCATCGGGGAGGACACCCAGGAGCGGACGGCTTATGAGATCTCTATTTCAACATTGCTTCCCCCTGCAGAGGAACCAGACGACCCACTGTGAGAGTGAAAGAGAGGGAATGTTTACAATTTCGAAATCAAATTCATAATTTGTCCATATAGATCCAATATTTTGGACACATTTCTCCTGTAGTATAACCACTGTAAGGAACAGAACACAAACTCACTTCTGACCAAACTTACACACTCTCTTTTCTCTCTCTTTTCTCTCTTTTAAGAAATGAACGGCAGCGACCTGGGAAATCGCTGCCGTTCCTTTTTTGTTTTCAAACTGTTGCTCTGGCTGTCACTTTGTCAAATTACAAAAACCGGCCACCCTGACCCTGTAAAAAATTTTCCATTTTCACGAAAAAGGACTGTTTTTGCCGTTGCTTTTCGTCATGTGCTGTGGTAAAGTACATATTGTACAAATACATATACGTTCTTGGCAGGAACCGTTGTCAAAATATAGAGGCCACGACAGCCCTTTCCGTCAAGCACGGTTTATTGGTAAGCACCAATATGAAAAAGGAGAGCGTTTTATGAATTTTGAACTGAACGAACAGCAGCTGTCTATCCAGAAGATGGCTCGTGAATTTACCGAGAAGAAGGTCGCCCCCGGCATCCTGGAACGTGACGAGACCCGTGAGTACGACGTGGGCCTGTACAAGGAACTGTCCGACATGGGCTTCATCGGCCTGCCCTATGCCAAGGAATACGGCGGCCAGGGCCTGGGCTACATGGAGTATGCTCTGGCCATCGAGGAGATCTCCAAGGTGGACGCTTCCCTGTCCGTCTCCTACTCCGTCTCCACCTCCCTGTACGGCGGCTCCCTGTACTTCTCCGAAGCTACCGACGAGCAGCTCAAGCGCTGGATGCCCCCCGTCATGAGCGGCGGCCACTTCGGCTCCTTCGGCCTGACCGAGCACACCGCAGGCTCCGACGTTGCAGGCATGCTGACCTTCGCTGAGCGTGACGGCGACGAGTGGGTCATCAACGGCTCCAAGTGCTTCATCACCAACGGCCCCCTGTCCGACTACTATGCAGTCTACGCTCTGACCGACCGTGAGCTGGGCCCCAAGTCCATGGCTACCTTCATCGTCGAGCGCAACACCCCCGGCTTCTCCATCGGCGCACGCCACAACACCATGGGCATCCGCTCCGCAATGGTCAGCGAGCTGCACTTCGATAACGTCCGCATCCCCGCAGGCAACATGATCTCCTCCCCCGGCAAGGGCTTCGCCACCGCTATGAAGACCCTGGACGGCGGCCGTATCGGCATCGCTTCCCAGGCTCTGGGTATCGCAGAAGGCGCATTCGAGATCGCCCGCCAGTACATGAAGCAGCGCCAGCAGTTCGGCAAGCCCATCTCCAAGTTCCAGCACCTGCAGTTCCGCATGGTGGACCTGGCCAACCAGATCGAGATGGCCAAGTACCTGGTCTACAAGGCAGCTTCCGACAAGGACGCACACAAGCCCTTCTCCCAGGCAGCCGCAAGAGCAAAGCTGGTGGCAGCTGAGACCGCTATGCACGTGGCAACCGATGCAGTCCAGATGCTGGGCGGCAACGGCTACATGAAGGAGTATCATGTGGAGCGCCTGATGCGCGACGCAAAGATCACCCAGATCTACGAGGGCACCTCCGAGGTCCAGAAGATCGTCCTGGCAAAGACCCTGTTCGACTAATTCAAAGTTGTACATACCAAAAGCCGCTGAGGATTTCCTCAGCGGCTTTTTTATGTATTGAAATACAGATATCGGCGGGTCATTCGATGGGGGTGCCATCGGCTTTGAAGATGGGCAGGGGCTCCAGGTAGATGATGTCCTCCCGGCTCTGGGCCTTGCCCTCGGCCAGGATGGCCATGCGGCCGCAGACGATGCCCCCGGCCTTGAGAACCAGCTGCTCCAGGGCGTGGAGGGACTCGCCGGTGGAGATCACGTCGTCCACCAGGAGGATGCGCTTGCCCTTCATGAGGGCGGCGTCATTGCCGTCCAGGTAGAGCCGCTGGACAGACTTGGTGGTGATGGACTGGACCTCAATTTCCAGGATATCCGTCATGTACACCTTGGTGCCCTTCCGGGCCACGAAGTACTTCTCGTCCCCGGCCAGACGGGCCATCTCATGGGCCAGGGGGATGCCCTTGGCCTCGGCGGTGATGAGGTAGTCATACTCGGGAGCCTTGTCCAGGAGGGCCTGGGCGCAGGCGGTGGTGAGTCGGCAGTCGCCAAAGATCACCAGGGCGGCAATGGCCAGCTCGTCATTCAGGGGGCACAGGGGGAGCTCCCGCTTGACCCCGGCCATGGTGATGGGGTAGACCATGTTTTTCTGTTCCATAGTCAAAGACCTCCTTGGGTCGAAGATTCTGGTTTCATTATCCTCTTTTCTCGGGGAAATGTCAATAAAATATCCCCCGAAGGGTGTCCTTCGGGGGAGTTGGTCATTTCAGCTCGTCATCATAATGGGCACGGTCGCCGCCGATGAACTTGGGGCGGACCCGGGCGGCCAGGAGCATGGCTTCGCCAATGTGCTTCTGGTCCAGGCGGACGGGGACGGCCACCTTCTTCAGGTGCATGCCGATGAGGGTGCCGCCGATGTCCAGACCGGCATCGGCCCGGATCTCCTCCACGGCCACGGGGTCTGCAAAGCCCTGGTAGGCGGCGGTGGCAAAGGAGCCGCCGGCCTTGGGCTGGGGGACCACGTTGCAGATGTCCCCGAAGGGAACGGCGGCCCGCTCCACGATGATGGCCCGGTTCAGGTGCTCACAGCACTGGGCGGCCAGGAAGATGCCCTGGGGGACCAGGACCTCCTGGATGGCCTCGAAGATGGCATGGCCGATCTCGGGGCTGGAATGGCTGCCCACCTTATAGCCGGAGACCTCGCTGGAGGAGCAGCCCACCACCAGGATCTGGCCCTTTTTCAGCTTGCCGATCTCACACAACTGCTGGACAGCCAGTTTGGCTTCCTTACGAATCTGATCTAACATAGTATGACACCTCTATGGTTTTCTCTTCCGTCTTTCCAAGGGGAAGGCTATTTTCACATCTCTTATTATACCGAAAATTGACCTGTTTCCTATAGCCAAAAAGAGAAAAAATCATAGGGTCAGTTCCCCTGCTGATTCCGCATCTTCTCCTCAATGGCACGGCGGCGGCGGGACCGGATGCTCAGGTAGAGGCGGAAGAGCTCGGAGCCGATGACGATGCCCAGGGCGATGCCCACGGCCACATAGCCGGTCTCGCTTCCCTTCCGCACCAGCTGGGAGATGTTCTTGCTGACGATGGCCTCCATACTATAGTAGAGGGCGCTTCCCGGCAGGAGGGGGACGATGCCCGTCAGCAGGAAGATGTTGGCGGGAGCCTTTCGGACCCGGGCCATCCACTCGGACCAGAGGCAGACCAGAGAGGCGGAAATGAGGGTGCTGAGAAAGACCCCCGCCCCCTGCTCCCAGGCGACCAGATAGATGGCCCAGGACAGTGCGCCGCCCAGGGTGACCACCAGCAGGTGACGACGATTCACGCTGAAGAGAAGGGCAAAGCCCAGGGTGCCCAGGGCGGCGGAGATGATCTGGATGATGTGCTCGGTCACAGGAAGGCACCTCCCATCAGCATGGCGGAGGCATACCCGGCGGCGATGGCGCCGGCCCCCAGCAGGGCCTCGGTCATCCGGTAGATGCCTGTGAGGATGTCGGTATAGAAGAGCTCCCGGACACCGTTCACCAGAG
>JAFVUT010000252.1 GCA_017502545.1 Ruminiclostridium sp. | reverse complement strand
TTTGCCGAAGGCAAAACCTTGCCGCAGGCGGAATTCATTTCCGCCGAGGAAGTGGAATCATTCCCCGGGGCCCCCATGGGGCCTGACCCATGGGGAATGGAGCAGAAGCAGCTGGACGACCTGGCAATTGCTGTGACCCGCGTGGAAGAGACCCCCGCTGAGGAAGAGACCGAAGCATAATTCCATAAACGCCGACAGGAGCACCGGAACCCCGGTGCTCCTGCTTTTTTCTTGGCTCTCCCTCTGGGAGAGCTGTCATCGAAGATGACTGAGAGGGCAAATCACTGACGATATAGCATAAAGCCAAAGCCCGGACGATTTCGTCCGGGCTTGTCTTTTGTCGCAATATCTGATATGATGCACTTGGCGCTGTTGCAAAATGGCGGTTGGCCACTTCTCTGCGAAGGGAGGTGATGCTGTATGGGATCTTTCTGGAAGCAATTCCTGAGAGTCATCGTGTGCCTGATCATTCTGGCCCACGTACTTACCATAACAAGTATCCACACGGTAAACCGTGTGGACAAAAACGAAGTTTTTGAAAAAGCACCTTTGGTGCTTTTTATACTTTGTTGCAACAAAAATTATACTGGAACATGAAATGTTCCAGTATCGGGCCAAAGGCCCGATTAAGATTCGCAAAGCGAATCTTAATTTTGTTATAAAAGCGTGTTGACCGCTTGGCTGGTCCCCAAACGGTCAACATAAAATTTTTGTGTTAATCTAAAAGGGCCAACCGCTTTGCAACAGTGCCTTTTTCTATCCTCATGATACCACCCCGCCCCAGGTTTGTCAAGGTGACAGCCTGAGGCGGGTTTTCTTACTTCAGCTCCAACCCCACGGGGCAGTGGTCGCTGCCCAGGATGTCGGGGTAGATCTTGGCATCCGCCACCCGCTCCATGAGCCGCTGGGAGACGATGAAGTAGTCGATCCGCCACCCTGCGTTCTTGGCCCGGGCCTGGAACCGGTAGCTCCACCAGGAATAAGCCCCCTCCAGGTCGGGGTAGAGAGCCCGGAAGGTGTCGGTGAAGCCCGCCCCCAGCAGCTCGGTCATCTTGGCCCGCTCCTCGTCGGTGAAGCCGGCGTTTTTCCGGTTGGTCTTGGGGTTCTTCAGGTCGATCTCATTGTGGGCCACGTTCAGGTCGCCGCAGAGGATGACCGGCTTGACCTCGTCCAGCTTCTGCAGGTAGGCCCGGAAGGCATCCTCCCAGGTCATCCGGTAGTCCAGCCGCTTCAGGCCGTCCTGGGAGTTGGGGGTGTAGCAGCACACCAGATAGAAGTCGGGGTACTCGGCGGTGATGACCCGGCCCTCCTGATCGTGTTCCTCGATGCCTAAGCCGTAGGTCACGGACAGGGGATCTTCCTTGGTGAAGACCGCCACCCCGGAGTAGCCCTTTTTCTCGGCGCTGTTCCAGAACTGGTGGTAGCCGGGCAGGTCAATGCCGTCGGCCTGACCGGCGTGGTGCTGGAGTTTGGTCTCCTGGAGGCAGAAGATGTCCGCATCCAGGGCCCGGAAGGATTCCATAAAGTCCTTCTTCAGGCAGGCCCGCAGGCCGTTGACGTTCCAGGAAATGAGTTTCATAGGGGGTGTGCACCTCCATTCATGTAGTGGAAAGGGGCTGCTGCGGTGTGCAGCAGCCCCGGTAAAATTGGTTGGATTACTTGCTCTCGTACTCCAGGATCATGTCGGCCACGGGATCCAGGTAGTTCTTCTCCAGGCCTTCCACGTTGCCGTTGTCCATGGCCTGAGCCATAGCGGGATCCATGGGGATCTGAGCCAGGATCTTCACGCCCAGGTCGCCGGCCACCTGCTCCAGGTTGGACTTGCCGAAGATATAGTGCTTCTCGCCGCAGTTGCCGCACTCGAAGTAGCTGTAGTTCTCCACAACACCCAGGATGGGCTTGCTCATCATGTCAGCCATACGGACGGCCTTGGTGACGATCAGGGAGACCAGGTCCTGGGGAGAGGTGACCACCACGATGCCGTCCACGGGGATGGACTGGTAGACGGTCAGGGGCACGTCGCCGGTTCCGGGAGGCATGTCGATGAACAGGTAGTCCAGGTCGCCCCACAGGACGTCGGACCAGAACTGCTTGACCACGCCGCCCACCAGGCTGCCGCGCCAGACAACGGGGTCGCCGGGGTTCTCCAGCAGCAGGTTCAGGGACATGACCTTGATGCCGGTGACGGTCAGCTCGGGCAGGATGTTCTCGCCGTCGCCCACTGCACGGGTGTTCAGGCCGAAGGCCTTGGGGATGGAGGGGCCGGTGATGTCGGCATCCATGATGCCCACCTTATAGCCCTTCTTGGCCATGGCAACGGCCAGGGAGGAGGTGACGGAGGACTTACCAACGCCGCCCTTACCGGACATGATAGCGTAAACGTGCTTGATGGAAGAGTGCTTGTTCAGGGGTGCGATGAGGTCCTTTTCCTCCACGTGGGAGCAGCTGGAGCCACAGGTGCTGCAGTCATGGGTACATGCTTCAGACATGGGTAATACTTCCTTTCGTAAATGGTATGGGTTGTATGATGATAGGCGAATGCCTTAGGATCAACAAAGTGACGTTGCGGGGGAGATAAGCCTCCCTTGTGCAATGGCCCAGGCCAGCCTCTCTTGGCCTTCGGCCAATTCACCTCCAGGGAGGTGCCGAGCGAATGCGAGGCGGAGGGATTGTCACGGAACGAGCTGCGAATTCGCATAAACGTTCCATAGAATCGGAAGGTCCTGCTGCACAATCCCTCAGTCAGCCTGGCGGCTGCCAGCTCCCTTTACACAAGGGAGCCTTTTTGCTTTTCACCGTCAGGCCGTTTTTAATCGTAATCGTAACTTCCCCCGCCGATGAACTCTCTCAGGAGGGAGTCGGGATGGACCAGGGCGGGGTCAATGGGGGTGAAGTGGTCAAAGGCCTTGCACAGCTCCAGCAGTTCCGGCCGACGGATGTTCTCCGGGGGGACGGCCTCCATGAGGGGCTCGGCATAGTGGCGCATGACCGAGACCTCGTAGGCTAGGGAGGAGTCGAACTTGTAATTGGCCCGGTGCTTGAAGGGGGAGATGTAGAGCTTCTCGCCCCGGCGGACGTTGGCCCACATATCCATGGTCTCAGGCACGCTGGTGCCCCGGAAGTTGTAGTCCCGGACGGACCGGCGGCACAGGCGCATCCAGGTCCGCTTAAAGATCAGGTCCTGGCCGTCCAGCACATCGGACCGGGCGGAGATATACAGGCAGGAAGCCTGGGGGAAGCGACCGGCGCAGTCGTCGTTCAGGGCGTGGATGCCCTCGAAGATAGCCACTTCATTTTTGCCCAGGCGGAGAGGGGTGCCCATGTGGCTCATGCGCATCTGGCGGGCAAACTCGAACTTGGGGACCAGGATGGGCTCGCCCTTGGACAGAAGCCCGAAGTGATGGCGAAGCAGGTCCATGTCCATGCACTCGGGGGACTCAAAGTCGATCATGCCGTCTGCGGTGCGGGGAGCGGTCTTGGGGTTGAGGGTCTTGAAATAGTTGTCCATGGAGATGGTGTGGGAGCGAACGCCCCGCTTCTCCAGTTCTTCCTTGATCTTCAGGGCGGTGGTGGTCTTGCCGGAGCCCGAGGGGCCGGACAGCAGGACGATGGGGCTGTTCTTCAGGTTGTTCAGGATCACGTCGGCCGCAGCGCTCACCTTGGCGGCGTACTGGGCGTCGGTCTCCTCCAGAAAACCCTTCACGTCCTGGTCGATCCTTCGGTTGATCTCTTTGAGCTGGTAGCCCATGGTCTCTTCACAGGTGGGGATGGTTGGAACCATGATACAGCCTCCTTTCAGGCACTTCAAGGACAAAGTCACATAGTTACCAGGACCAGGCGGTCTTCTCCGCCACGATGTCCTGGATGGTTTTGATGTATTCCTGGGGGTACTTGGGGTTGGCCATCCGCTGGACGGTACCGCCCCCTACGTTCTTGGTCACACCGCCCGCACCCAGGGAGAGGACGGTGTGGAGCTCCTCCATCATGCAGATATTATACTCATTCACATAGCCGGGTTTGCACCAGCCTACGTTTTCGAAGGAGCCGGACATAAATTTCTGCCGGTACAGGTAGTAGGGCTCATACCCGGCGGCTTCCAGAGCCTGCCAGGCATAGGCCAGCATCCGGGCCACATCCTCGCCGCTGGGCAGGACCACCTCCTCCTGGCGGAGGCGGGCCCCCTTCTTCAGGGCCAGGGTGTGAACGGTGATGTTTTCGGGATCCATGGCGATGACCTGATCCAGGGTGTCCTGAAAACCCTCCACGGTGTCGGCGGGGAGACCGGCGATCAGGTCCATGTTCACGGCCCCCACATTGGTCTCCCGGGCCAGCCGGAAGGCATTCCGGATATCCCCTGCCCGGTGGCTGCGGCCGATGGCCTCCAGCACCTGGTCGGACATGGTCTGGGGGTTCACGGAAATGCGGTTGCCGCCGCCGGCCCGAATGGCCTCCAGCTTCTCCCGGGTGATGGTATCGGGCCGACCGGCCTCCACGGTGAACTCCGTGCCGGGCTTTAACTGGAAGGCGGTGTTGATCCGCTCCAGGAGGACCCGGAGCTGATGGGCATCCAGGGTGGTGGGGGTGCCGCCGCCAATGTAGACCGTGCGGACGGTCTTGCCCGAGGCCAGCAGATTGGCACCGGCGGCGTCGATCTCCTGGAAGAGCCCCTCCAGATAGGCGGGGATGAGCTTGTTGGCCGACCCCGAGGAGGAGATAAAGGAGCAGTAGGCGCACCGGGTGGGGCAGAAGGGGATGCCCATGTACAGAGAGACCTCATCCTCCCCCAGGCTCTTTTTCAGGGAGAAGCTGGCTTTGGCACAGGCCATGGCCAGTTTCCGGCGGTCAGGGGAGACCCGGTACCGGTCCCGCAGTTCGGCCTCAGCCTGGGCGGGGGTGGCCCCGTCCAGCATGGCCTTGGTGGGGAGCTTCACGGGACGGACCCCCGAGAGCATCCCCCAGGGGGGTTCGGTGCCCAGGCAGTCGATGGCCGCCATGTAGAAGGCCCGCTGAAGGGTCCGCCGGGTGAGACGGGTGACCACCACGGGGTCGTCATGGTTCAGTTCAGAGGTCTTCACCCGGCACTGGCGGGTGAAGGTCTTTCCCTCCCGGCGGAGTCTGGCGGTGGCGGTGGACCAGGTGCCGCCCCGGGAGAAAGAGAGCTCCAGCTCATTGTCTCCCCCGGGGGCCTCCTGGGGGTAGAGGGGGCGTTCCGCCGGGAAGAGAGTGAGCATGGTCTGCTCCACGGCGTACTTTTCGTCGTGGCCCCGGAAGAAGAGCTTCATCGCAGGGCCTGACGGACGTAGGGGTTGTGGGCCCGCTCGGTGTCCAGGTCGGTGATCCGGTCATGGCCGGGGCAGACCCGCAGGTTGCCCTCCAGCTCCACCAGTCTCTTCAGGGACAGGAGGATCTGGCTGGTGGAACCGCCGATGAAGTCGGTACGGCCGCAGGAGCCGGCGAAGAGGGTGTCGCCTGCAAAGAGGACATCACCCACCTTGTAGCACACGGAGCCGGGGGAGTGACCGGGGGTGTGGAGGACTTCGATCTGAGCGCCGTTGAAGTCGATGATGTCCCCTTCCTTCACGGTCTTGATCTCGGGGATGGGAGCCAGGAGCATATACTGGTCCCCCTTGAACTCCCAGTTGACCTCCTTGTTGTGGACGTAAACGGGGGTGTTAGGCCACTTTTCCAGCAGACCGGGGACGGCCAGTACGTGGTCGAAGTGACCGTGGGTGATGAGGATCATGGAGAGGGACAGACCGGCCTCACGGATGACCCGGTCGATGTCGTTGGCCTGGTCGCCGGGATCGATGAGGGCGCAGGTCTTGGTTTCGGGGTCTTCCAGCAGATAGCAGTTGGTGCCGATCTGACCCACGGGCATACGTCTGATCTGTAACATAAGAAATCACCTCGTAGAAAAAATGGGGTGGTAGGATATACGGGACAGAGCCTCCCCTTTAGAGGGGAGGTGGCTTCGGCAAAGCCGAAGACGGAGGGGTGTGGGGCCAAAGGGCATACTGTCGTATCGGTACGACAGTTCAACCGTCAGGATAGCACCCCTCAGGCTGCTTCGCATCCAGCTCCCCTATCAAGGGGAGCCTTATTCTTTCTCACATAGCATCCGTGTCCATCCAGATGGTCACGGGACCGTCGTTCACGGAGGAAACGGCCATGTCCGCGCCGAACTCGCCGTGCTCCACCCGGAACCCGCGGCTGCGGCAGCAGTCCATAAACTTCTCATACAGGGGGATGGCAATGTCGGGCTTGGCGGCCTTGGTAAAGCCGGGGCGGCGGCTCTTGATGTCTGCGTAGAGGGTGAACTGGGACACCACCAGGAGCGCTCCTCCGGCGGCCTCCAGGTTCAGGTTCATCTTTCCCGCCTCGTCGGAAAAGACCCGCAGACCGCAGACCTTGTCGGCCAGCTTCTCTGCCTGGGCTTCGGTGTCCTCGGGGGCAATGCCCAGCAGGACCAGAAACCCTTTTCCGATCTCGCCCACGGTCTGTCCGTCGATGACGACGGAGGCCTGGGACACTCTAGTGACAACTGCGCGCATGACAGTTCCTCCTGTGTTTAGCGATATGTATTCACATTAGTATAGCACGCCTAGCGGGAAATAGTCAACGGTCACTATTTTATATAGAAATCCGGGAACCTTTTCCGGGACACCGCCGTCTAAGAGGGTAAAAGGAGGGATCACCCATGAAAAAATACTTGTGTTTGCTGACCCTGTGTCTGCTTCTTACCGCCTGCAACCAGCGGGACCTGCCCGGGGAGGAGACGGCAGAGTTCATTGCACCCCCCGGGGCGGCTACCATGACCTGCCGGGTGATGGAGGAAGAGGACGGCACTCTCCTCCTGGCCCAAGTGGACGGGAGAAAGTACGATGTGTTCACCACCTCCTGCCGGGATGTGGAGGTAAAATTCGAAGACCCCGCCCGCACGGAGATCGAAGAGGGGGACCTGGTGGAGATCATCTTCGACGGGTCGGTCATGGAGACCTACCCTGCCCATCCCAGCGGTGTGGAGGAGATCTGGGTGTGGGCCGATGGCTATGACGACACCGCCCGGCTCTACCTGGAGGTCTTCGAGGTCATGGTGGAGGAGGACTCCGCCCTGGCCCATGATGCGGACCTTATCGGCCTGGACCTGTCGGAAACCACCCTCTCCCCTGCCGAGCAGTCCGCCGCCGCCCTGCTGCTGGAGTGGGAGACCGGCCTGACCGTCCTGGAGGGGACCTGGGAGGAGCTGGTGGACCAGGGATACATCGACGGGGAGAACCTGTACTGGGAGGACGGCTATTTCCTGTCCGCCACCGAGAAGGAGCGGACGGACACCGGTCTTGTATTCTCTGCCCAGCTGTGGCGGAGCGGCCTGGGGGCCCTGTTCTATTCCGACTGCAATGTGGGCCGGGAGGTCAACGGCCCCTGGGAGGAGTATATCGTCGGTGTTGTGGCGATCTCCTGAATGGGACCTTTGGAGGACTTGCACTTTTTCAGCATTTGGGTTATACTGATAGCACTTTAATCTGAGAAAGGATGTTTCCTTATGAAGAAACTGACCAGCCTTCTGCTGACCTTGACTCTGGCCCTTTCCCTGCTTGCCGTTCCCGCCAGCGCCCTGACCTACGGCGACTGGGAGTACACCATCCAGAACAACGAAGTCTACCTGACCAAATACATTGGTTCCGGCGGGGATGTGAAGGTCCCCTCTGCCCTGAATGGGGTCCCGGTCACCAAGATCAACTTCGGTACCTTTACCGACAACAAGAACGCAGAGACCATCTCCGTCCCTTCCTCCGTGAAGGAAATCGAGGAAATGGCCTTCCAGGGCTGCGTGGCCCGGGAGATCACCATTGCCGAGGGCTGCACCACCATTGGATACAAGGCATTCCGCCTCAATGATCACCTGGAAAAGATCAACATCCCCTCTACTGTCACTGAGATGGGTTATGAACTGATCAGCGGCTGTCCATCCCTGCATACCGTGATCCTGGCCGAGGGCATCACCGTGATCCCCGAGGACATGTGCCGGGATTGCCCCAGCCTGAAAACCATTCGTCTGCCCTCCACCCTCCGGACCATCGGCAAATACGCCTTTGGCAGCACTTACTTAGCAGGCAGTGGTCTCACCCGTATTGACATCCCTTCCTCTGTTACCACGGTGGAGCCCTATGCCTTCACCCGGTGCTTCGACCTGGAGGAAGTAAACTTCCTGGGCAACCAGGTAAAGACCATCGGCGACGGTGCCTTCAGCGACACTGGCATCGAGCATATCTACCTGCCCACCTCTGTCACCAAGCTTGGTATGAATGTCTTTGACAATTGCGATCGGCTCACCGGCGTGGTCCTGCCCTATGGGATCAACAGCATCGGCAACGCAGTCTTCAAAGACTGTGACAACCTTACCTGGGTCAGTGCACCCTCTACCCTGCGAGACATCCGCAACGGCAACTTCGGCAGCGGTTCCCCCAACATGATCGTCTACACCCCTGCCGGCAGTGCCGCTGTGACTGCCTGCCAGAAGTGGGAGACCCCCTATCTTACCGATGCATCCGCAGACTCCACCATCCAGGTCATCTATGACGGCCAGCGGATCTCCTTCGGGGCCTACGGCCAGAACCCCACCATCATCAACAACCGCACCATGGTCCCCCTGCGCTCCATCTTTGAGGCCATGGGTGCGGATGTCAGCTGGGACAACGCCACCCGCACCGCCCTGGGTCAGCGGGACGGCACCAGCATCAGCATCGCCATCGGCAGCAACCTGCTCTATGTGAACGGCAGAGCGGTCAGCCTGGACTCCCCTGCCTGCATCATCAACAACCGCACCATGGTCCCTGTCCGGGCCATTGCAGAGGCCTTCCGGGCCGATGTGGATTGGGATAACCCCAGCCGCACCGTCATCATTGAAGAATAATGGAACACAAAAAAGAGGCTGTGCACACGCACAGCCTCTTTTTTGCTTATTCTCGTTCAAAGACCACCATGTAGGACCCCAGTACCTGGCTGCAGGGGATGGCGGCGGCGTTTTCCGCCGTCAGATCCCCCTTGTGGTACTGGATTTTCGGCTCGGTGGGGTAGGCCGGGAGGGTCACCCCGGTGCTCTTGCCCTCGGTTTGGGCCTGGGGGAAGTCCCAGCGGAACCGGCAGTCGCAGAATTCCTTGTTCACGGTGATGGCCTCTGCCGGGCGGAAGGGTCCTCCCGGGAAGAAGCACCCGTCGTTGTCCTTCTCTGCCGGGCATCCACCTTCTGCCCCTACGGGGGTGTAGGTGATGGTGAGGAAGGGAAGATGGAAGGTCACGGACTTCCCCGCCCGGGTGAAGGTCAGGCCGCTGTCAGCCTCCCAGTGGGCCACGTTGATCCAGCCCCGCTTGCCCTGGCCTTCCACCGGGGTGTTCAGCTCCAGGTAAGGGGTCTCCCCGTTCCGAATTTCTCCGTTGAGCCGCAGGACGGGCCGCAGGGAGGTGAAGCCCTCCGGCAGCAGGGCCCGCAGGCGGTCCTGCTCGGCCTCATAGGCCATGACGAACTGTTCCACTTTCATGGGGATCAGCTCCTTTCTGTTCTCAGGACCATCATACACCCCAGACCGGGTTTGTCAACGGGAAAAGGCTCCCTCTGACGAGGGAGCTGTCACCGAAGGTGACTGAGGGAGAGATACAACAACGTGGAGGATATTGCAGCCCTTCGCGGTATGGTATCTCTCCCTCCCTCTTCGGCTTACGCCGAATCCACCTCCCTCGTCAGAGGGAGGCGAATGGGGGCGAGAAAACGTTATTCTTCCACAAAATAGTAGTTCACCCCGTTGGCCTGGAGACCGCAGTAGTCCTCCAGGTTCAGGACGGCCAGGGCCAGGGGAGAACCGGCGCACCAATGGCCGGTGACGGCGCAGTAGGGGCCGTATTTGGTTTTCACAGCGGCAATGGCCCCCTCGTCCCTCTGCCAGAACAGGTCCAGAATGGCTCCCTCCTTCATGGCCCGTCACCTCCTTGTTCTCAAAAGGCCTGTCACCTATCTGACCAGAAACTTTTTGTCTTGGTTACAGGATACCGGAAGTTTTTTTCTCAGGCAACTCTGGATCCGCTCCCGCCTTGAAAAAAGGCTCGAATTGTGCTATACTCTATTCTGTATCACTATCCCCATCACCCAACACGACTCGGAGGAATCGCCTTGAGAACCACCCCTACCATCCCGGCGGAGGACATTGCCCGCCAGCTTTCCATCTGTGATCAGGTCCATGCCATCCTGGACCGCCGTCCCGGCCGGAAGAAGGCCTTTGTGGACACCTACGGCTGCCAGCAGAACGAGGCCGATTCCGAACGCCTGCGGGGCTACATGGCCCGCATGGGCTACGAGTTTACCGATACCGAAGAGGGGGCCGACCTGGTCCTGCTGAACACCTGCGCCATCCGGGAGCACGCCGAGCAGCGGGTCTTCGGCAACGTGGGTGCCCTCACCCACACCAAGCGCCGTCACCCGGACCAGCTCATCTGCATCTGCGGCTGTATGGCCCGGCAGGACCACGTGGCCGACCGGCTGAAGCGGTCCTTCCCCCATGTGGACCTGGTCTTTGGTCCCCAGCTCCTGTGGCAGTTCCCCGAACTGCTGCTGAGAAAGCTGGAAAAGGGCAAGCGGGTCTTTGCCACCGACGACGTGCCCGGCGCTGTGGCCGAGGGCATCCCGGTGGTCCGCCAGAACGACATCAAGGGCTGGGTGTCCATCATGCACGGCTGCAACAATTTCTGCACCTACTGCATCGTCCCCTATGTCCGGGGCCGTGAGCGGAGCCGGGAGCCGGAAGATATCCTGGCCGAAGTCCGGGAGCTGGCCGAGGCCGGCTACAAGGACATCACCCTTCTGGGCCAGAACGTGAACTCCTACGGCAAGGACCTGGACCGGGGCATCGACTTTGCCTGGCTGTTGGAGCAGGTGAATGAAATTCCCGGGGACTTCCTCATCCGGTTCTTGACCAGCCATCCCAAGGACGCTTCCGAGCGGCTCTTTGATGC
>JAFVUT010000251.1 GCA_017502545.1 Ruminiclostridium sp. | reverse complement strand
GCTTGCCGTCGTAGTTGGGGACAAAGTCCACCGTGTCCTGGTCGATGTCCCGGAAGAGCTCATTGCAGATGGGATCCAGCCGGGCCTCGGTGTAGCGGCTGGCCGCCCAGGCCATGTCCCGGGAATACACCTTGCCGAAGTTGCCCTTGGAGTCCACCAGGGGGTGGAGCAGGGCGCCGTAGCCCTTGGACAGACGGACCATGGTCTCGTAGATGGCCCCGTCGCCGTGGGGGTTGAGCTTCATGGTGGCGCCCACCACGTTGGCCGACTTGGTGCGGGCAGAGTTCAGGAGCTTCATCTGGTACATGGTGTACAGGAGCTTCCGGTGGGAGGGCTTGAAGCCGTCGATCTCCGGGATGGCCCGGGAGATGATGACCGACATGGCGTAGGGCATATAGTTGATTTCCAGGGTGTCGGTGATGGGCTGCTCCAGGACCTGGGCGGAAAGGCCCATGACCCCTTCGGGGTTCGCCCGTTTCTTCCCCTGGTCCGGGGTTTTCTTTTTTGCCATAAGTGTTCCTCTCTTTTATACTAGTTTTTAATAAAATGCTTTCATAGCATTTTATTAAGCCGCATTGAATGCGGCTTGCGGCTTTCGCCGCAAAAACGACGTGCAATACTTTTCTTGCCGCCAAGGGCGGCGTGCCATAGTCATGGCACGATAAAATGATTCCATCATTTTATCAAGAATAAGTATTAAGAGATGTCTGCCAGGTCCAGGTACTTGTACCCGTTTTCGGCGATGTGTTCCTTGCGGCCCTGGGCGTTCTCCCCCAGCAGCAGGTCGAAGACCTGGGCGGTGGCCTCGGCATCGGTGGGCATCACCCGGATGAGGCGGCGGGTGTCGGGGTTCATGGTGGTCATCCACATCATCTCCGGGTCGTTCTCGCCCAGACCCTTGGACCGCTGGATGGTGACCTTCTTGCCCGCCAGCTTGGAAAGAATGTCTGCCTTTTCCTTCTCGGAGTAGGCGAACCAGGTCTTGCTGCCGGAGCCGATCTCATACAGGGGGGATTCGGCGATGTAGACGTAGCCCTTCTCAATGAGGGTGGGGGTCAGCCGCCAGAGCATGGTGAGGATGAGGGTGCGGATTTGGTAGCCGTCCACATCGGCATCGGTGCAGATGACGATCTTGTTCCAGCGGAGGTTGTCCAGGTTGAAGAGAGAGAGGTCCTTGTTGTGCTTGTCAGAAACCTCCACGCCGCAGCCCACCACCTTCAGCAGGTCGGTGATGATCTCGCTCTTGAAGATCTTGCCGTAGTCGGCCTTCAGGCAGTTGAGGATCTTGCCGCGGACGGGCATGATGCCCTGGAACTCTGCATCACGGCCCAGCTTGACCGAGCCCAGTGCGGAGTCGCCCTCCACGATGTAGAGCTCCCGGCGGGAGACATCCTTGGTCCGACAGTCCACGAACTTCTGGACCCGGTTGGCGATGTCCACGGACCCGGCCAGGCTCTTGCTCTTGATGGTCAGGCGGGCCTTTTCCCCGGCCTCCCGGCTGCGTTTGCTCACCAGGATCTGGCGGGCGGCCTCTTCGGCGGCCTGGGGGTTTTCCAGCAGGAAGATCTGCAGATTCTCCCGGAGGAAGTCGGTCATCCCCTCCTGGATGAACCTGTTGGTGACGGCCTTCTTGGTCTGGTTCTCGTAGGAGGTCTGGGTGGAGAGGTTATTGGAGACGAAGATGAGGGTCTCCTGAACATCGGGCCAGGTGATCTTGGCTTCGTTCTTGTTGTACTTGCCGTTCTGCTTCAGCCAGCCGTCCATGGCGGAGAGGAAGGCAGAGCGCATGGCCTTTTCCGGGGAGCCGCCGTGCTCCAGCCAGGAGGAGTTGTGGTAGTGCTCCACCACCTTCACCGCCGGGCAGAAGCAGAAGGCGCAGGAGAGCTTGACCTTGTACTCGGGCTTGTCGGCCCGGTCCTTGCCGGTCCGCTCTCCCGCCCAGAACTGGATGGGGGTGTGGGGGTTCTCCCCGGCCAGCTCGGCTACATAGTCGGCGATGCCGTTTTCGTAGGTGAAGACGGTCTCCTCAAAGCCCTTCTCCCCCTGGTTGCGGAACTTGAAGACCACCCCGGCGTTCACCACCGCCTGGCGGTGGAGGACATCGGTGAAGTACTCCACGGGGATGTCGGTCTGGGTGAAGACCTCCAGGTCGGGCAGCCAGGTGATGGAGGTGCCGGTCTTCTTCCGGTCGGCGGGAAAGACCTTCATCTCCCCCACCAGATAGCCCTTTTCAAAGTGGAGGTCGTACCGTTTGCCGTCCCGACGGACCACCACGTCCATGAAGGCAGAGGCGTACTGGGTGGCACAGGAGCCCAGGCCGTTGAGGCCCAGGGAGTATTCGTAGTTTTCACCGGTGTTGTTCTCGTACTTGCCGCCGGCGTAGAGCTCGCAGAAGACCAGCTCCCAGTTGTAGCGGCCCACCTTTTCGTTCCAGTCCACGGGGCAGCCCCGGCCGAAGTCCTCCACCTGGATGCGGCCATCCCGGTAGCGGGTGACGATGATCTCATTGCCGTAGCCCTCCCGGGCCTCGTCGATGGAGTTGGACAGGATCTCGAAGACGGCGTGCTCGCAGCCCTCCAGACCGTCGGAGCCGAAGATGACACCGGGACGCTTTCGGACCCGGTCGGCACCCTCCAGCATGGAGATGGATTCGTTGCCGTATTCCTGCTTGGTTTTTGCCATGGGATTTCTCCTTATCTATAGAAATGGGTCTGCTGACCCAATCGAAACGTTAGAATACCCTTTATCATAAAACAAATTTGCGTACACTGTCAAGGGGGAGGGACTTTCCCGGGACAGGGGAGGGCTACAAGTATGATGTGTCGTAACGGTGAAAGAGATAAGGCCCCCTCCGGGAGGGGGCTGTCACCGAAGGTGACTGGGGGAGCATGCGTATCCTATGCCCGAAACTCCCTCTGTCTCGCCTAACGGCGAGCCACCTCCCTCGGAGAGGGAGGCTTATGGGTTGGTCTCAATGAATGGCGTTTCGGTTATGGCTAGCCTTTATGTAGGACGAGTCTTGCTCCCGCCGCAAAAAAATCCCGCAGCCTTTTGGCTGCGGGATTTTTCATACACAAATTCGCATCACACCAGATACCGGTGGAGCATGACGGCCACCTGGGCTCTGGTTGCCTGGCTCAGGGGAGACAGGGTGGTGGGGGTGGTGCCGGAGATGATCCCCTGGCCCACCGCCCAGGCCATGGGCTCCACGGCGTAGGGCTCCAGGCTGTCCCGGTCGGTGTAGAGACCCAGGTCGGCCTGATGCTGGGTCACCGTTCCGGTGGTCTTGGCATAGCGGTAGAGGATGGTGGCGATCTGCTGGCGGGTAACGGGATTGTTGGGGGCGAAGGTGGTGTCGGTGGTGCCGGTGACGATGCCATTCATGTTGGCCCATACCACGGCATTGTAGTAGTAGTCACCGGCGGTCAGGTCGGTGAAGTTGGTGGTGGTGGCCACCTGGGGGCTGCCGGCGGCACGGTAGAGGACGGTCACCAGCATGGCCCGGGTCATGGGGCTGTTGGGGGCAAAACGGGTGGCATCCACGCCGTTGATGAGGCCGCAGTGGTAGGCGAAGTCGATGGAGTTGGCCGCCCAGGTACCCACGGTGCTGGGGGTCACGTCCAGGAAGTGATCGGAGCTGGTCTTGCTGATGACCTCCACCAGGATGGACTGGGTGATCTTTCGGTCAGAACGGGTGTGATAGGTCACGGGCAGGTTGACGAGGCCCGCATAGCCGGGGGCGGGCAGGTAGGTCAGGGTGGACACGTGGTAGGCTCCGTAGGCGGAGGAGTCCAGATAGTACCGCTCTCCGGCGGCAGGGGTCCCCTGCCCCTTGGTGAAGTCCCGCAGAAGGGAGCCCACGGCGGGCTGACCGAAGGTCACTGCCACGATGGGGTCGGTGGGGTCGTCAAAGGCGAAGTTAGAACGGTCGAAGGTAAAGCCGGTGCTGGTGCAGCGGATGGCCCCGTCGCCGGGGGCGGTCTGTCCGCTGACGGCGATGGTCAGCTGGCCGTAGTAGGCCGTGCTGCCGTAGGCCTTGAAGTCGATGGTGTAGGTGCCCTCCATGGCGGGGGTGAAGACCAGATCGGAGAACTTGGCCCCGGCGGTGTCCTGGCTCAGGGAATAGATGGTGCCGGCGGTGACGTTCAGGGAGCCCACATCCTCACCGGTGATGGTGTCGGGGAAGAAGACCAGGTTCTGCAGGCCCGGAATGGCCGGGGTCTCCAGGGAGTCTTCGATCCCCTGGGTGAGCTGGTCAGTCAGGGAGAGCCTGCCCTCCAGGTCATAGATGGCGGTGAGGGCCTTGGGACCTTCGCTGGCGTAAGACACGCCCTCGATCATGGTGCCGGGGAGGACCTCCACCCGGTAGGTGCAGGAGGCGGTGAGGATCCTAGTGGGATCTTCTTTGTTCACGGCGGTCACCGTGCAGGTCAGCACCAGGTCCTTCCGGAAGGCCGGGGTCACCAGGGTGGTCTCAGCCCCCGCCAGAGACTGGCCGTCCTGGGTCCAGGCGTAGCTCAGGGCATAGTCAGCGGTCACGTCGGTCTGGCCGTTCTCCACGGCGGCGGTGGGGGCCTTCAGGGCCTTGGTCTGGTACTGACCAGCCTGGACCTTCTGTTCCGTGCGGGACAGGACCAGCCGGTCGTTGGCGGGGTCCAGAACGACCGGGGCCTCGGACACGGCAATGATGCAGATCCCGGCGGGGGTGTCCTGGCCATCCGGGTGATACTCGATGTAGGCAGTTCCCACGGCCAGGGCAGTGACCACACCCTCCGGGGAGACAGAAGCCACTTCCGGGGCAGAGGAAGTCCAGATCAGGTTGTCGGTGTCCGCATCCTCCGGGGAGACCGTGGCGGTGAGGGTCAGACTCTGGCCAACGGTCAGAGAGGCAGACTGGGGGTCCACGGAGATCCCCGTGGGGGGTGCCGCCAGGGCGGGGACCGCCAGAGTCAGGGCCATGACCAGAGTCAGGACCAGGGAGAGGGAACGATGGAATACTTTCTTCATATCAAATACCTCGCGGGTGTGTGGGTGTTTGGTTCCTATGCCCTTAGTATACCATATATAAATATTTTGGAAAGAGGATATTTTCATTTCCTGCATAATACGTATTCTTGATAAAATGATGGGATCATTTTATGAAAAACCGGTATAATCCCGGCATACGGGCACAGCCTATCCATATACTGTACCAAAAGGGAGGGAGGCTCCATGGCAAGGGAAAAGACCCCGTCCCGGGTCCAGCGGCTCCGGATGGGCCTGGAGGAGACCCGCCGGGACCTGAACGCCGCCCGGGCGGGCTTTGACCAGACGGCAGACGGAGACCTGCTGGAATACTACCTGTACCAGATCAGCGCCCTTCGGGCCAAGCACACCTATCTGCTGCGGCAGATGAAATCTCTGGAAAAGGGGGATGGCCCATGACCTGGCTATTGAACGGCCCCTGGCTGTCTGTCCTCATGCTCACCCTGCTGCTGCTGGCGGTCTTCCACCGGCCCCTGGCCTGGGCAGGGAAGGTATTGGCCCGGTCCCTCATGGGGCTGGGCTTTCTGGCCCTGTGGTCCGGCAGCGGTTTTTTGGCGGGGATGAGCCTGGGGGTGAACCTTTTCAACGCCCTGACCCTGGGGCTGTTGGGGCTCCCGGGGTTTGGACTGCTGATGCTCTTAAAGTGGATGGGTACATAGACTTTCGAAAAGGGCGGAGCTTCCCCTGTGAGGGGAGGTGGTTTCGGCATTGCCGAAACCGGAGGGGTGCGGGGTCAAAGGGTATGCTGTCGTACCGATACGACATTTTTATCTCAGGATAACACCCCTCAGTCTGCTTCGCATCCAGCTCCCCTCCAAAGGGGAGCCTTTCCCGTGTTGCGGCAAGATGATTCACGAAAGGGACACGCCATGAAAAGTATCAAAACCATTCTCTTCCGCCTTCTCTGCCTCTCCGGGCTTCTGGCCGGGGCGTTCCTCCTGCTCTCTTCCTGGGGCATCCTGGATCCCGCCCAATGGCAGGAGGAGGCCCAGCCAGTGATCCTCCCTGCCGTCCCCGCCCTGGGGGTGGCTGATCAGCGTTTGTACCAGGGGCCCTTTCTCTATCTGTCTGACCCCGCCCAGCCCATCCCTGCGGGGACCAAGGGGGTGGTCCTCCCCATGAAATCTGCCGACGGGAAGCTGGGCTATGTGTCCCGGCTGCCCCGGGCCATGGACTGGGGGGCCTCCTCCGGCGACCCTGACCGGAACGCCGCCATCCAGGCGGTCACCTACCGGGACGACCTCCACACGGTGGCCCTCATCTCCTGCCTGGCGGATGATCTGGCGGGGCAGGACCGGGACCTGGCCCTCCTGCGGGAGAGCGGCTCTGCCTGGCGGGACCCCTCCGGTCAGATCTGGCTGGACCCGGCCAAGAAGGATACCCTGGATTACCTTGCCCAGGTCTGCCGGGAGGCGGCCGCCCTGGGCTTTGACGAGCTGCTTCTTATGGACCTCTCCTGCCCCCGGGAAGGGGAGGAAGAGACCCTGGAGACCTTCTGCCGGTCCCTCCAGGAAGCCGCCCTGGACTGGCCCTGTCTCCTGTCCGTGGCGGCGGGACCGGGTCAGTCGGACACCCTCCTGGCAACCTTCCCCGGGCGGGTCTGGGCCAGGGCGGAGGATATCCCCCGGCTGTCTGCCTTTGACCCGGTGGTCCTATCTGCCGTCTCGTCAGATTGACGAATCCCACAAAATAATATTGGAACAAAAACGATGGGTTGTGCACCCTGCCGATAGGCCCAAAAATATTAACAATTTGGCAACAAAAAAAGGCAAAAAAATGCCGGAAAGGGGTTCCCAAGAGGGGAGAACTATGGTATTATTACAAAGCGGTAACAAATGTTACGAGTTGCCCGATTGATTGTAACAAACGAAGGCCTCGGCCTTTTGACTTTTCTATTTTACTAGGTTTGGAGTGATCCCATGCGAGCGCGCATTTTGAGCATTTTGATGACGGTTTTGATGCTGGTGGCCCTGGTGCCTACCTCTGCTATGGCAGCCACCTTTGAAGAGATCAACCAGCAGGAAGTCTTCCTGACCCAGGACCGTAACGGCACCTGCACCTTAGCTTCCACCGCCATGATGCTCAGAAGGACCGCCATGCTCCGTGGCGACCAGGACTGGCAGTCCATCACCGAGGCTTCCTGCCGGGAGGCTTTCTGGATCGGCGGCCGGGGCCTGCCCTATAAGTTTCAGTACGACGGCATGAAGGTGGCCCATGGCCGGCTCCCCGGCGGTGAGGCCAACCGTCAGATCCTCATCGACATGCTGAAGGAACACCCCGAAGGCATCGTCCTCCACGCCCCCGGCGTGCCCCACGCAGTCCTGCTCACCGACTACACCGACGGTGTGTTCTACTGCGCCGACCCCGCCCCCAACAAGCCCAACGCCCGGATCCCCATCGACCAGGCCCACGGCACCCGCATTGAGAACTCTTACAAGTACTGGGCCGTGACCTCCCCCGACGTGTCCCTGGGCGGTCCTCTGGTGCTGACCCCCGATCTGGCTGAGGCAGCCGAGTCTGCCCCCGTCCTGTCCGACCTGGTCCCCGCTGACCTGGGCACCCAGGAGGAGACCTCTGCCGCCATCGTGATGGCCCAGAGATAACTATGATATCTTCAAAGGAGAAGCGGAAACGCTTCTCCTTTTTTTGCGTGTCGAAAAAGGCAGAGCCTTTTCCGACAGGGTTTTGCAGGCCGCTGCAGCGCACTCGGCAGATGCCGAGCACGTTTGCGGCCTGAGAAGAGTTTTCGCCGACATACATGCTGCCGGCGAAAACAGATAAAACCTTATTTTGCCGCTTTGCGGCAAAACTCTACGAGGTTTTTGCTCTCTTGCCTTGCCATTTTTTCTGTCAAAGGCTAAAATATAGCCCAGTGTGTTTAGAAAGAAGGGTCGTTTTTGCGCTATCTGAAACAGTTCGGCATCATCCTGGGGATCTCCTTCCTGGGAGAGATCTTATATCACCTGATCCCCCTGCCCATCCCGGCCAGCATCTACGGCATCGTCCTCATGTTCCTGGCCCTCATGACCAAGACCGTGGTGATCTCCGACATTCAGGAGACCAGCCGCTTCCTCCTGGACATCATGCCCATCCTCTTCCTCCCGGCGGCGGTGGGTCTGCTGGACTCCTGGCCGGCCCTTCGGCCCGTCCTCCTGCCGGTGGCGGTGATCACAGTGATCTCCACCGTGGCGGTCATGGCCTCGGCGGGCCTGGTGACCCAGGGGGTCATCCGCCGGAGCAAGAAGGGAGAGGAGGAAGACCATGGCTGAGTTTGCGTCCACCTCCCTGTTCTTCGGCATGGCCCTGTCCCTGGCGGCCTACGGGGTTGGCGTTTTCCTCCGCAGCCGGTGGAAGTTCGCCCTCTTTAACCCCCTGCTGGTGGCCATCGTTCTGGTGGTGGCCTTTCTGGTGGGGTTCCACATCGACTACGCCACCTATATGGAAGGGGCCCGGTACATCAGCTACCTGCTGACCCCGGCCACGGTCTGCCTGGCCGTCCCTCTCTACCAGCAGTTCTCCCTGCTGAAGAAGAACGCCAAGGCCGTCCTGCTGGGCATCGCTGCCGGTGTCATGGCCAGCCTGACGGTGATCCTGGCCATGAGTGTCCTCTTCCATCTGGACCACACCATGTATGTGACCCTCCTGCCCAAGTCCATCACCACCGCCATCGGCATCGGCGTCTCCGGGGAGCTGGGGGGCATCCAGTCCCTGACGGTGGTGGTCATCATCATCACCGGCGTGCTGGGCAACATCTTTGCCGAGCTCATCTGCAAGGTCTTCCGGATCACCGACCCCATCGCCCAGGGTGTGGGCATCGGCACCTCCACCCACGCCGTGGGCACCGCCCGGGCCATGGAGATGGGGGAGATCCAGGGGGCCATGAGCGGCCTGTCCATCGTGGTGGCCGGCCTCATGACCGTGGTCCTGGCCAATCTGTTTGCCGGGTTTTATTAAAGGAAAAAGACCTGACCGGTTTGGTCAGGTCTTTTTTGTATGCTGCTGGTTGCGGGATGCAGGGGCGAACTGTGTTCGCCCGCGGGCGGATGAGGGCATCCGCCCCTACAGGCGTTGGTTCCCTTGTAGGGGCCGATGCCTTCATCGGCCCAAAATACGGGGTGGGATTACTCCCACGCCAACCGAATCTCCTCCCCGTCCATGAGCACCACATCCGAGCGGTACTCATACCCCTCGGTGTTGGGATGGTGGGTGAGAGATGTGTCATAATGGCCGTTGAAGAGGAGGTCTCCTGTACCGTCATAGACCAACAGGTCCAGACCAACGGTCCACATACTGCTGGTGGAGGCCAGGGCCAGCTTTTCTCCGTTCCAGGCGATGTCCACCTGCTTGTCGCTGTAGTACGGAAAGTACAGGGAATCCCCCAGGCGGACGTGGAACTGCTCCTGCCAGCCCTCCTCTGTGGGGAGGAAGAGCCAGAACTGGGTCTCCCCCAGAAAGAGGATGCAGTTTTCTTTGGGAATGGCCCGCAGATAGACATAGGAGCGGGTCTCATAGGAATACTCCTCGTCGGAGTAATTGTCATAGACAATGACCTCACTGAAGGACCAGGGCAGGTGGAAGAGGGTGAAGGTCTCGGTGGGTTCCAGGGTGGCCTCATCCAGAATGGTGCAGCGGTAGTCCCCGGCATCGTACCAGGTCACCAGGAGGGAACCTGCCCCGTCCAGGGTCAGATCCAGGACCATGGCCTCGTCGGGGATGGGGAAGATGTTGGTGAGGGACTGGACCTCCATGTAGTTCATGTCTTTTTCTTCTACAATGTCCATCCGGTAGACCCCGTTCCCCTGGGGGAACCGGGAGAAATCCGGCTGGGGCCAGGTGTCTTGCCCCAGGGCCAGATAGAGGGCCTGGTCGTTGTAGTCGGTGATCAGGTCCACCTGGGGGGTGGGGCCGTTGGAGCTGTAGGATGCCTCTTCGATGTAGCCGGTGGTCCGCTTCTTCACGGTGACCGTCCAGACCTCCTCCGGGGCAAAGTCCAGGGGAAAGGCCTCCTGGAAGAACCGGGGGATCATGCCCTCGGTGTCGTGGTGGTCCAGGGTGTTTTCGTCGTACCGCAGGGCGGTGTTGGGCAGGGAGGCGTAGACCGAGTAGGGGATGGCATCCAGGTAGTCGGACGGGGAAATGGTCCGGGAGAAGGATTTTCCCGGCTGGGTCTGCTCTGCCAATTCATTCAGCAGGGGGACCAGCTGGGAGAGGGCCGGGTCCCCGGCAACCACGTCGGCAGTGAGGTCGGTGTGAGGCCCGTCGATGTAGTGGACGGAGGACTCGTTGGTATACAGACTCAGAGGGGTCTCCTCGTGGGCCAGCCACGTCATATCCCTGGCAGAATAGGAGAAGTCGGTCTCTGCCAGGACGGGGTCCTGGGCGGGGATGGTCAGGTCCCACAGCAGATGGTCGGAGAACCGGGCCTGCTGCCGGGCGGTGAGCCCCTGGGCCTGGACGGGATCTCCCGCCAGGGTGGTTAACGTGACCTCCACATCGTCCCGGCTGTCGTGGAGGGTGACCGCCACGGTGGTGAGCCCTGCCAGCACCAGGACCAGGCAGAGGGAAAAGACGAGAAAGGCTTTTTTCATAGGTGCCTCCTTTCGGGGGAAGAAAACTGTGCGGGAAAGAGGTCGTAGGGGCGCATCACGAGAAGGTGAATTGGCCGAAGGCCAAGAGAGGCTGGCCTGGGCCATGCGCTCGCAACGTGGGACAAACCCTTTGGGGCGTGGGCGGATGAGGGCATCCGCCCCTACAGGCGTTGGTGCCACGATCCATGGTAGGGGCCGATGCCTTCATCGGCCCAAATAACGGGCGTTACTCCTCTGTTTCCGTCAGCTTATCCAGCGCCTGCAGGACCCGGTCGGCCTTGTACCGATAGGCCTCCTTCACGAAGGTCATCAGGTCTTTGCCCTCCTCTTCCAGGTCCAGCATGGACTTGTCGGCCACCACCTTGCCCTTGTGGAGGAGGATGGCCCGACCGATGAAGGCCGAGACCTCCTCCAGCAGGTGGGTGGAGAGGAGGATGGTCTCTTCCGGCTCCAGGATGCCCAGGAGGACCTTGTAAAAGTCCTCCCGGTTGAAGACGTCGTTGCCGGCGAAGGGCTCATCCATGAGGATGTAATCCGCCCCCTGGCACAGGGCTAAAATCACCTCGAACTGGTTCTTCTGGCCGGTGGAGAAGGAGCCGATCTTTTTGTTGGTGGGCAGCTCGAAGAACTCCATGAGGGCGTCGAACCGCTTGCCCCGGAAGGCAGGGAAGTGGTCGGCGTAGAACTCCCGGTGGTCCCTGGCGGTGAGGGCCGGGAAGAAAGTGTGCTCGCTGGTGGCGAAGGAGAGCTTTTCGATGTTCCTCCGGTCCAGGGGCTGGCCGTCCAGGGTGATCTCCCCCTGATACCGGTGGAGGCCCAGGATGCACTTCATCAGGGTGGTCTTGCCTGCGCCGTTCTCCCCGAAGAGACCCACGATCTCACCCCGGGGAATGGACAGGGAGACGTTTTCCACGGCGTTCTTCTTGCCGGGATAGGATTTGGTGATGTTTGTTAAAGTCAGCATATCAGTACCTCCAGTCGAGGAATGGGACTACAATGTGGAAAATTCCGGCCCAAAACTTTTTCCATTGGTCCGGGGGAATGGCATAGTCCGGGGTGAAATGGGTGTACAGGCCCCAACAGGCCAGGAGGACCAGAACGGTCAGCACCATCCCCAGCAGGATGGTCAGCAGGGGAAGGCCCAAACACCGGCGGGCATACTCCCAGCGATCCGGCAGGCGGCGCATGAGATAGACGGCTTTGCTCCCCTGGTGGAACCCGTGGCGGTTGACCACAGCCAGGATCACGGCGGTTAGGATGGGAACCCAGAAGAGGGGCCAGATCCCGTCCAGCAAGGTGTAAAAGTCGTGCATCATGATCCCGGGGAGGAAGACCCGCTGGGAGGCATCCTTCCAGATACAGACGATGTTGAGGGTCTCAATGAGTTCCGTATAGTAGACCCACAGGCTGATGAGGGAGGGGCCGATCAGGGCCGCCAGACAGATTTGGAGATGGGCCAACCCATCGGTCCAGGGTGGGACCAGGGCGGCAATTCGTCGTTTCATGGCAGGACCCTCCTTTCGCAGGGATACGTCTTAGCGGAAAATGGGCGGCAGGAACAGACAGCCCAGGGAGTCCCGAAAGACCTCCCACTGGTTGGGTTGGAGGCACTGTTCCGGGGTGGCGTGAAGGTACAGGGCATAAAACAGGCCCAGGAAGATGGGGATCAGGACCAGACCTGCCAGAATGGTCAGCAGGGGAAGGGCCAGACACCGGCGGTGGTACTCCCATCGGTCCGGCAGACGGCGCATCAGGTAAAAGCTCTTGCTGCCGTTCCGAAAGTTGGAGTAGTTCACAACGGCCAGGATGGCGGCCCCCAGGAAGAGGAGGGTAAAGTGGGCGAAGACGGGCAGGCCATACCAGCTGTAGGCCGGGTCGTTGCCGCAGATGAGGTAGGCGAAGTATTTCATCCTGGCCCCCTCCAGCAGGGGGCTTTCCCCGATGTGTCCGGCATACAGGGTGGCCACGGCGTGGTTCAGCAGGGCCTGAAAGCGGCCAAAGCTCACCAGAACGCAGAGGACCAGTCCCACGATGCACAAGCTCAGATGGGCGGAGGGGTCCGGCCAGGGGGGAACCAGGTCACGAAGTTTCTTCTTCATAGTCCCCCTCCTTTCCCAGGGTAAAGGCGTTGTGCAGGGTCACGGCGGCGATGCCCAGGGTGGAGAGGCTGTAGAGCAGGTCCAGATCCAGGTTCCCCATGGGGCACCGGAAGACCGACCCGGAGAGACCGATGAGGAAGAAGATGCCGATGGCCTTTCCCTTCCGCCGCAGCTGGGCAGAGCCTGCGGCAGCGGCAAAGCCCACCCCCAGGCACCAGCACAGGTTCCGGACCCAGCGGCTCACCTCCTCCATGGGGAGGAAGGAGTGGAGCAGGTCGTTCTGCCAGGTGGCCAGGAAGATGGTCTGGGGTCCCAGGAAGCCGCCCATGGCCCCGTACATCCGGCACAGGCCCAGCAGGACCAGGGCTTCGACGGCCCAGAAGAGGAGGATGGCCAGGGTGTTGCAGATGCCCTGGCAGAGGATGACCTCCCCGGGGGGAACGGCCAGACGGTCCAGCAGGTAGTCGGTGCGGCCCTTGCCCCGCACCGTGGAGGCCGAGAGAAGAAGGCCCACCATCACGGCGAAGGTCAGCAGGACCACCCACCAGAGCCAGGACTCCGTGTTCTGGAGGACGGTCTCCAGGCTGTATCGGGTGGGGTCGGGCATCAGGAACCGGAAGAGGGCCGCTTGGATCACAGCAGAGCCGGCCAGGATCAGCAGGACCTTCCAGGCGGTATGCCGCAGGAAGAGGAGAAAGAGGGTCTTGTGTTGTTTCATGTAGCGTCATCCTCCTTCCAAAGAGAGTCCAGGAGGGCCAGGGCTTCCTCCCTGGTGACCCCCATCTGTTTCATGGCGGATATCATGGCCCGGGCATCCTGGCCCAGCAGCTGGGTGCGGACCCGGGACCGGGCGGCCTCGTCGGCCACCACGCAGCTCTTGGCTCCCGTGTGGGACTGGATGAGGCCTTCCTCTTCCAGCATCCGGTAGGCCTTTTGCACGGTGTTGGGGTTCACCCCCAGCAGGGCGGAGACCACCCGGCGGGAGGGAAGCTCCTCCCCGTTGGCGATGGTCCCGGCGGCGATGCCCTGTTTCACATAGCGGAGGATCTGCAGATAGATGGGGCCGGATTCGTCCAGAACCAGCCGGTCAAAGGTCAGCAAGAGATCTCCTCCTTTCAAAAGTGTGTCACTCGAATAATACGGTTTCTAAGTGTATTATATGAGTGATACGGTTTGTTGTCAATAGGTTCCTATCAAAAAGCTGAAAAAAGCTCCCCCTCTTTGGGGGGAGCTTAGAGAGTCAAAAAACCTCGTAGAGTTTTGCCACCGCAGTGGCAAAATAAAATCAAGTGCGTTTTCTGGCGCGACATGTGCGTGCCAGAAAACACTTCTCGGCCTGTCAGTGTGCCCAAAGGGCGCGCGCAGCAGGCCGCAATCCCATATGTCGGAAAAGGCTTGCCTTTTTCGACAGGGAAAAAAGAGACGCCGAAGCGTCTCTTTTTCAAACATCAAAATTTAGTCAAAGGCCAGGCCCAGGTAGGCGTCCTCTCTGCTGAACCACTTGTTCCGCAGGGTGGAATCATACCACTTGATCATGCCGAATGCCTGGGTGTAGCTGCCGGGCAGACCCTCCCAGAAGGCGGGGGTGCGCAGGTGATAGCCCGAGGCATCAAACTCCTTGCCGATGAGGTTGGCGGCCTTCTGCATATTCTTGGGGGAGATGATGAGCTCCTTGGCCAGCAGGCGGCGGGTCTGGACGAACTCGATGGCGGTGCAGCCCACCTCGCCGTCCACCTCGATCCGGTACAGGTCGCAGTTGCTCATCTGGCTGGCAAACTTCTGCAGTTCGATGCGCTGGTCGTCATACGCCATATGGAAGGTGCCCATCAGGAAGCTCTCCCGGATGGCGTTGTACTCGGCGGCGGTGATGGGGGCGATGGAGCAGTTCTCAATGTCGTTGGTCAGGTTGGAGGTAAGCAGTTCGATCTTCCGGGTGCCGAAGCACTCGCTCATGCCCAGAGCGGAGAAGAATCGATGGAGGGAGGGGGAGGCGGGCACCAGGACCATGGCCTTCATGCCCTTTTCCTGGAGATACTGATCCGCGTAGGCCAGAAGCTGGCGGGCGTGGCCCTTGCCCTGGACGTAGGGATTGGTGGCCAGGGCGTAAATATAACCGACCTGGATCTCGCTGCCGTCGGGGAGCTGCAGAGTGGACGGGAGCACGGCTGCCATGGAGTCGATCTCACCGTCGTCCTCTACCACTAAGACTTGTTCGGCCGTACAAAACTTCTCATAGAACGTGTTGATGTAGGCGCTGGGGTCGCCGAAGCACTTCTTCCAGAGTTCCTTCTGCTGAGGGATCTCGGCGGGGGTGGAGGGGCGAATGGTGATCATGGTGTAAAACCTCCTTATCAGAAATGGGCGCTGCCCCTTGGAGGGGCGTCGACCCTCAAAGAATTGACGTGGGCAAGACCGTCGTTTCCACGGCGGAGATGTTCACCTGTAAATGGTCCGGACCGTAGGAGAGCTTTGCCTTGCGCAGGCCCTCAATGCCCATGTCCTCCTCCCGGTCCAGGTAGCGGAGGTCAGGGAATTTGTCCCGGAGATACCGGGCGAAGGAGCGGTTCACCGCGGGGAAGGCCCCCTGGATGTCCGCCCGTGCCTTTTCAAAGTGGACGTCAAAAATGGTGTCGGTGAGGGGGGAGCCCAGGGTGAAGCCCAGGATCTCGTCCCCGCAGCGCAGGACTACACCCTCCAGGCCCAGGGCCTCCCGGTGGCGGATGGCCAGGGTGAGGGCTTCCTCCTCCTTCTTCAGCTCCTCTTCCGAGGACCGGGCCAGGGCCTCCTGCTGCCAGAGGCGGGCCATGTCCAGGCAGGCCTGGGCATCGGCATCGGTGAAGGGGGCGAAGTCCCAGTCGGGGCAGTTGTCGTTGAGGCGGTTGATGTGGTTCCGCTTGGCCTGGAGCTTCTTGCCGGGCAGGTCGGCCAGACGGTCGATGGCATACTGGTAGTCAAAGCTGTCCCGCATCTCGGTAAAGTCAAAGCGGTGGGGCCAGCAATCCTCCAGCCAGTTCCGGTGGTAGAGAGAGAGGCCGATGAAGCGCAGGGGCTGACCCTGGCTGCGGGCATCCTCCTCCAGGAAGTTCAGGGCGGGCAGGGGATTGCCCTTGCCCGTGGGCCACAGGTAGGCCAGGCCCAGGGCAGAGTGCCGGAAGCGGACCAGAACACGGTCTAAGTCCCGGGCGATCTCGGTGCCGTAGGTGTCCTGCCAGCAGAAGAGGTTGGTGAAGTTGTAGGCGCACAGGGGGATGCCCTCTCTGCGGAGAAGGGGTTCCACCCATTCCCGGTCGGCGGGGGTGGGTTTGCGAAAAATTCTCATATCTTACAGGGTGATGGTGGGGATATCGTACTGGTTGTTCCGGGCGATCTGATCCAGACGGATCTCCTCGGTGACCGAGGAGAGGAGGTTGTAGGCCTCGCCCTGGTTCTTGGCACGGCCGGTGCGGCCGATGCGGTGGACATAGTATTCCCCTTCCTCGGGGATATCATAATTGATGACGGCGTCCACATCGTCAATGTCCAGACCACGGGCGGCCACGTCGGTGGCCACCAGGACCCGCAGTTCCCCCTTGCGGAAGGTGGACAGGACCTTTTCCCGGACCTTCTGGCCCAGGTCGCCGTGGATGCACTGGGCGGAGACCCCCTTCATCTTCAGAAGACCGGTGATCCGGTCGGTGGTGTTCTTGGTGTTGCAGAAGACGATGACCCGGTCCAGGTTCTTCTTTTCCAGAATGTCGGCCAGGAGATCCACCTTGCCGCCCATGTCCACCTTGATGCGGTACTGGCTGATCTTGGGCTTGTTCTCCTCCACGGGGCGGACCACGATCTCCACCGGGTCACGCTGGTAGACCCAGGAGATGTCCATGACCTCCCGGGAGATGGTGGCGGAGAATAACCCTAAGTTCTTCCGGTTGGGGATCTGCTTGAGGATGTGGGTCACATCCTTGATAAAGCCCATGTCCAGCATCCGGTCGGCCTCGTCCAGGACCACGGTCTGGACGTGCTGGAGGCGGACGGTCCGGCGCTTCATGTGGTCCATGAGGCGGCCGGGGGTGGCCACGATGATCTGGGGACGCTTCTTCAGGGTGGTGATCTGCCGGTCGATGGGCTGGCCGCCGTAGAGGCAGGCGATGCGGATGCCCGGCAGGAAAGCGCAGAGAGAGCGCAGCTCGTCCTGGATCTGGAGGGCCAGCTCACGGGTGGGAGCCAGGACCAGGCCGGTGATGTCGGTGCCCTCCGGGTCGGTTGCCTCGATCATGGGGATGCCGAAGGCGAAGGTCTTGCCGGAGCCGGTGGGGGCCTTGGCCATCACATCCTTGCCTTCCTTAAAACAGGGGATGGCGCCCCCCTGAACGGGGGTGGCGTGGGTGAAGCCCTTCTGGTCCAGGGCCTTCCTAATCCCCTCGGAGAGATTCATTTCGCTGTATCGGAGGTCCAGTTCGACCTCAATGCCGTTGATTTCCATAAAATGATTCCTTAATTTCTCTTATATTTTACCTATTATCATAGCACAACTGTGAAAAGGTTGCAAGAGGGGAGGTTTTTTTCTCTTTTTCCCGGGGTGTGCTTCCCGCCGTAAAAAATTTCCCGGAATCCTAAAATCGCCGTGGCGTTTTCCTATATTATGTGGTATTATATTAGATACGATTTTTTAGGAGTCCTCACTCCTGGGAAAGGAGTCCTTTTTCATGCGAAAAGCATTGGTTCTGCCTGCCGTGGCGGGGATCGGCGGCCTCATCGGCCTGGTGGTCCGTCAGCGGTTCCTGGTCCAGGCCTTCGAGCCGGGTACCGGCCTGCCGGTGGGCGGCGTGCCCGTTACCTATGCCATGTGGGCGGTGGCCCTCATTACGGCGGCTGCCATCATCGCCCTGTCCCTGGGCAAGCACCGGACCTTTGAAAAGGCCTACACCAGCGCCTTTGGCCGGGGGAACATGATCCAGACCAGCTGCACCCTGGCGGCGGCCGGTCTCTTTCTGGCGGCGGGCTTTTTCAACATCGAGGCCTTTGTCAGCAGCCCGGTGAATGCCTTCACCATGGCCCGGGAGGTTTCCATCGTCCGGCCCATCCTGGGTGTAGTCTGCCTGGGCGCTGCCGCCGGCATCTGGTTCGTGACCCAGGAGATGAAGTCCTTCCGGCAGGTCAAGAGCATCTGGACCCTGCTGCCCGGCTTCGCCTGCTGCCTGTGGGTCATGGCAAACTACCAGACCTGGGCCCAGGACCCTGTGATCCAGCGGTACCTGTTCTCCCTGGTGGCCATCCTGCTGTCCATGATCGGCTGCTACTGCCTGCCCGGCTTTGCCTTCGGAAAGGGTCAGGTGGGGCTCACCCTCATCACCTGCCTGCTGGCGGCTGCCTTCGGCATTATGGTCCTGGGTGACGGCCTGCCTATGATGGACCTGGCTCTGGTGCTGGCCATGGTGTTCTACCTTGGCTCCATGGCGTCCGTCCTGCTGGACAACGACGCCCGTCCCGAGCCCCCCAAGCCTGTGGATCCGGCCTCCTGCGGCGGTTCCTGCCAGGGCTGCACGGGCTGCGGACCGGTTCCCAACCCTGAGGAAAAACCCTGACGTATCACGCACATCCCCCTTGCCTCTCCCTCCGGGAGAGGTGGCTCGCCGTCAGGCGAGACGGAGAGGGCGGATCTGTTGCGGTATTGCCATATCGGCAGTGATTCGCCCTCTCAGTCACCTTCGGTGACAGCTCCCCCAGAGGGGGAGCCAAGAGATTGCGGGTTCCCTATTCAACCAAGAAAAACAAAGCACGAATGTGCATGGAGGTCATACACATGGAAAGAGATCAGAAGAAGAAATTTTATATCACCACCCCCATCTACTACCCCTCTGACAAGCTCCACATC
>JAFVUT010000250.1 GCA_017502545.1 Ruminiclostridium sp. | reverse complement strand
TGATGCCGGCCTTGGTGGAGCCCACGTTCACAGAGGAGCACACCAGGTCGGTGGTGGCCAGGGCCTCGGGGATGGAGGCGATGAGCTTCCGGTCAGACTCGGTAAAGCCCTTCTGGACCAGGGCGGAGTAGCCGCCGATGAAGTTGATGCCCACGGTCTTGGCGGCCCGGTCCAGGGCAGCGGCGAAGGGGACATAGTCATGGCACCGGCTGGCGGCGGCCACCAGGGAGATGGGGGTCACGGACACCCGCTTGTTGACGATGGGGATGCCGAACTCCCGTTCGATGTCCTGACCTGTGGAGACCAGATGCTCGGCCCGGCGGCAGATCTTGTCATAGATCTTCCGGCAGGCGGCCTTGGGGTCTGCATCGGCGCAGTCCAGCAGGGAGATGCCCATGGTGATGGTGCGCACGTCCAGATGCTGCTGGTCGAACATATTGATGGTCTGCAGGATCTCGGAGGTTGTGATCACAGGAAACGACCTCCTTCCTCAGATGCGGTGCATGGCCTGGAAGGTGTCCTCCCGCTGGGCACGGATGGACAGACCCAGTCTCTCACCCAGGGCGGCCAGCTGGTCGGCCAGGTCACCGAAGGGGGTGGGGGAGTTGTCCACATCCACCACCATGACCATGGTAAACAGGTCCTGGTTCAGGATGGTCTGGGTGATGTCAAGGACGTTGACGTTCTGCTTGGCCAGCTCGGTGGTGACGGCGGCGATGATGCCCACCTGGTCCTTGCCGGCAACGGTGATAACAGCTCGCATGATGGATTACCTCTCTTTTGCTTGGGATGGGTTGGAAGGTGAGTGGTAAAAAAGGTCTTATCCCTCCAGCTCGTCCAGGGTCAGCTGGAAGGCCGGGAGGAACTGCTCCATAAAATAAGTCAGCTCGGGCAGGTCGTAGGCCTGCAGACCCTCCAGGGTCTGGTGGGCGGCGGACTGGAACTCCAGATTTCCCGCCTTCAGTTCCTCCAGGCATTTGAGGTAGGCAGAGAGCTTGTCTGCGGCCTTGACCAGTTGGGTGACCTGGGGGTCGGTCTCGGTGAGAAGACCCTGGAAGGAGGGGCGGAGTTCCTCGGGCAGGGTGGCCGTCAGGCGGTCTGCGGCGTTCTGTTCGATGGCCTTGTAGGCGGCCTGGATGTCCGGGTTGGCGTATTTGACGGGGGTGGGCAGGTCCCCGGTGAAGATCTCGGTGGCGTCGTGGTAGAGGGCCACGGCGGCCACATGACCGGGATCCACAGTGCCGCCGAACTTGTCCCGGCGGATGACCGCCAGGGCGTGGGCCAGGACGGCAACCATGTGGCTGTGCTCCTGGATGTTCTCCTGGACGGTGTTGCGCATGAGGCCCCAGCGGCCGATGTACCGCATCCGGGCGATGTAGGCGAAGAAGGAATGGGACATGGGAGGCCTCCTTTCTGTGGGTCTGCCAAAATGAGAATGCAAAATATTATATCAGAAGAGAAGGGAAAAGGGAAGAGAAATTTTCCCTGTTTTCAAGGGAAATTCCTTGTTGGATACTCCAAGCTCTCCCTCTGGGAGCGCGACGCGTGAAGAAAACATGCCGGTGGCATATTTTTAGCCAAAGCGGGAAGCGATCTGTGATTGCGACCCGAGCCGAAGGCTGGCAGCCGTAGGCTGACTGAGAGGGCGGATCCCTGCCGATTTCGTCATATCGCAGCAGATCAGCCCTCTCCGTCTTTGGGCTTACGCCCAAATCCACCTCTCCCGGAGGGAGAGGTTTTAGGTCCATTTCTCAGATTCCCTTGTAAAAACAAGCAGTTTATACTATACTATATTTTTAATAGATTTTGTAAGGGGGACCCCCTATGCGCGTTGCCATCACCACCCTTGGCTGCAAAGTGAATCAGTACGAGAGTCAGGCCATGGAGGAGATCCTCCTGTCCCGGGGCCACACCCTGGTCCCCTTTGAGGACCTGGCCGATGTCTATATCGTCAACAGCTGCACGGTCACCGCCGTCAGCGACAAGAAATCCCGGCAGACCGTCCGTCAGGCCCGGAAGCGGGCCCCGGAGGCCATCGTGGCCCTGTGCGGCTGCTATCCCCAGGTCTCTCCCGAGGAAGCCGCCGGTCTTCCTGCCGACCTGATCGGCGGCAGCGGGGACCGGATGGGATTTCTGGACCTGCTGGAGGGTCTGGCAGAGGAGCGGAAAAAAACGGTCTCCCTGGACGAGGCCTTCCAGCGTCGGGCCTTTGAATACCTCCCCGCCGGCGGCCTGGAGGGCCGGACCCGTGCCATGCTGAAGGTGGAGGACGGCTGCACCAACTTCTGCTCCTACTGCATCATCCCCTATGCCCGGGGCCCGGTCCGCTCCCTGCCCCTGGACCGGGCGGTGGCCGAGGCCAAGGCCCTGGCGGTCAAGGGCTACCGGGAATTGGTCCTCACCGGCATCGAGCTCTCCTCCTATGGTCGGGACCTGGAGGGCAGACCCGGCCCTGCCGACCTGATCGAAGCTGTCTGCCGGGCTGTGCCGGAGATGCGGATCCGCCTGGGGTCCCTGGAGCCCCGGACGGTCACCGAGGACTTCTGCCGGCGGCTGAAGGACCTGCCCAACCTCTGCCCCCACTTCCACCTGTCCATGCAGAGCGGCTGTGATGAGACCCTGGCCCGGATGAAGCGGAAGTACGACACCGCCCGGTACTATGAATCGGTGGAGCTCCTCCGCAAACACTTCCACAACCCCGGCATCACCACGGATATGATCGTTGGATTCCCGGGGGAAACGGAAGAAGAATTTGAACAGACCCTGGCCTTTATCCGCAAATGCGGCTTTTCCCAGATGCACATCTTCCCCTACTCCCGCCGTCAGGGTACCCCGGCGGCCGCCATGTCCGGCCAGCTCACCACGGCGGAAAAGAGCGAGCGGGCCCATCGGGGGGCGGAGGTGGCCCGGGCCATGGAGAAGAGCTGGCTCACCGGCTGGGTGGGTCAGACTGTCCCCGTCCTCTTTGAAGAGGAGAAGGGGGGCTTCTGGCGGGGCTACACCCCCCAGTACATGGAGGTGAAGGTCAAGACCGACCGGGATCTCCACAACCAGCTGCACAGCGTGGCTGTCACCGCCGCAGGAGAACATGAAGGTTACGGCACCTTACTTGAGGAGGAACCCAAATGAGCAGAGCAGACGAACTTTTCATCCAGAACTGTAAAGATATTTTAGCCCACGGGGTGTGGGACACCGACCAGAACGTCCGCCCCAGGTGGGAGGACGGGGCCCCCGCCCACACGGTGAAGTCCTTCGGCATCGTCAACCGCTACGACCTGCGGGAGGAGTTCCCCATCCAGACCATCCGCCGGATGTATCTCAAGAGCGCCGTGGACGAGCTGCTGTGGATCTGGCAGAAGAAGTCCAACAACATCAAGGACCTGAAGTCCGGCATCTGGGACGCCTGGGCGGACGAGACCGGCTCCATCGGCAAGGCCTACGGCTACCAGCTGGCGGTGAAGCACCGCTACCCCGAGGGGGAGATGGACCAGGTGGACCGGGTCCTCTATGACTTAAAGCACAACCCCGCCTCCCGCCGGATCATGACCAACCTGTACAACCACCACGACCTGAGCGAGATGGGCCTGTACCCCTGCGCCTACTCCATGACCTTCAACGTCAGCGGCAGGACCCTCAACGCCATCCTGAACCAGCGGTCTCAGGATATGCTCACCGCCAACGGCTGGAACGTGATGCAGTACGCTGTGCTGGTCCACATGATGGCCCAGGTGAGCGGCCTGGAAGCCGGTGAGCTGGTCCATGTCATTGCCGACGCCCATATCTACGACCGCCATGTGCCCATCGTGGAGGAGATCATCAGCCGCAAGCCCTTCGAGGCTCCCAAGCTGTGGTTGGACCCCGCCGTCAACGACTTCTACGGCTTCACCACCGACAGCCTGAAGCTGGAGGGCTACCAGTGCCACGAGCTGGATGTTAAGATTCCTGTGGCAGTTTAAGGAGGATTTTCCATGAATGTCATCGTTGCTGTGGACGCCAACTGGGCCATCGGCCTGGAGGGGGACCAGCTGTGCTATATCCCCGCTGACCTGAAGCGATTCCAGAAGCTCACCACCGGCCACCCGGTCCTTCTGGGCCGGAAGACCCTGGCCACCTTCCCCGGGGGCCGTCCCCTGAAGAACCGCCGGAACCTGATCCTGTCCACCAATCCGGACTTTTCCCCGGAGGGGGCAGAGGTCTTCCACTCCCTGGAGGACGCCCTGGCCGCCTGTCCCGAGGATACCTTCGTCATCGGCGGGGAGT